>JBATGO010000244.1:0-1732 GCA_049665845.1 Pseudomonadales bacterium
AGCGCACACAGGGGGCGCTGAAAAGGTAGTCAAATAAGAAATCGGATAAAAGATTCAAACAGTTTTCGGGGCGTAGCGGGGTCTGTGTAAAGAGCAGTAGCGCACACAGGGGGCGCTGAAAAGGTAGCCAAATAAGAAATCGGATAAAAGATTCAAACAGTTTTCGGGGCGTAGCGCAGTCTGGTAGCGCACCACACTGGGGGTGTGGTGGTCGCAGGTTCAAATCCTGCCGTCCCGACCAAACGCGAAATAATTGGGGTCAGTGTAAAGTTTATTTTTTATACTTTACACTGACCCCAATTATTCGAGGGTAGCGGTTTGGATCAAATCGCCGAGATTGGCCGCTGGATAACAGCGAACGAGTCGCTGCTTAGCGGTTTGGCGGCGCTGCTCGTATTAAGCGGCGTGCTGTTGTCACCTCTCGGTAAAGGACTGCGAGCATTTTTTGCGCGGCGCAGCGCACAGCGCGAACTGGCTGCTTCGAATTTATCGCAAGACTCCACATCGATTCCCTCCTCGCCTGAACCTGTTTCCGCCTCTGCAGCAAAACCGGCAGACTGCGCGCAGGCCGATCCTGTACTCGCGGTATTACCTTTCGATAACCTCTCCAGCGATTCTGAAATGCAATTCTTTTCGGATGGAGTCAGTGAAGAGATTATCCAGCGCCTCGCGCGCGGTGCGAAACTCAAAATCATTGGCCGCACATCGAGTTTCCAGTTTCGTGGAAAACAAAAAGCGCGTGCTGCCGAACAGCTGCATTGCACGCATGTGCTCGATGGTTCCGTGCAGCGAGCGGCAGGGCAGGTTCGCATCAGTGCGCATTTGACCGAGGCTGCGTCGCAAACCACGCTGTGGTCGGAGCGCTACGACGACGAGCTTGCAGATATTTTTGCCCTGCAGGATTTGATCTCTGCGAATATCGCAGCGGCGCTGGACAGGACGTTTACTGCTTCTTTTACGGAATCAGTCGATCCTGAAACTTACGACGCGTTCCTGAAGACGACGCCGGAAAGCTATGCACCGGAAGAGTTACGAGTGAATGTTATAGCGCTGGAACGCATCACTGCCAAAGCCCCCCGGTTTGTTGCGGCGTGGGGGCGGCTCGCTTACCTGCGCGGCTGGCTGCACTTTTATACACCTTACGCGGAGCGCGCGCAAAATGCCTTACTGTTGCAGCAGGCGGCTGGCATCACCCTTGCGCTCGATATGCACAGCCTCGACGCCAAGGCAGCCAGGCTGTTCGCAATCGCGCCGTTTGGCGAGTTCCCGGCAATGTATGCCCAGCTTACCGACGTTCGCGAGTCCCCGGGTAATGATGATGCGCGCCGCTACATCGGCTGGTTCCTGCGCCTGTTTGGCCTGGTTGAGGATGCACTGGTTGAAACAGGGCGTGTTTATCGGCTCGATACCTTGAACCCCATGACGGCAAACCTGCTGGCGCTGGCCAATATGGCCGCAGGCCGAAGCGCTGAAGCGATTCCGGTATTTCGCGATCTTGTTGAGCGATTGCCCGACATGAGTTTTCCTGTGGCCAGTCTGCTCAGGGCCTATGCCTTCGAGCAGGACTGGACGTCGCTGGATAAACTGTTGGCGCTGGCTGAAAGTCGCCAGCTGCGTGAGCACAGCGACACGCTACCGTTCATTCGTGCCAAGCGCGAGCCGACGGCAGCCAATGTTGATGCCTACCTGGCAGATGTTCGCGCGTACCTGGACAAGGCGGGCAGCATAGACC
>JBATGO010000245.1:0-6506 GCA_049665845.1 Pseudomonadales bacterium
AAGGTTTGAGAGAAGTCATGAAAAGACTACAGGGTTTTACTTTAATCGAGTTAATGATCGTTGTAGCGATCATTGGTATTCTGGCCTCGGTGGCATTGCCCGCCTACAACAATTACACGAAAAAAGCGGCGTATTCCGAAGTGGTACTGGCAGCTGGCGCATTCAAGCAAGGTGTGGAAATTTGTTCGATGAGCAAGCCAATGTCCGATTGCGACCTCAATACCAATGGCATTCCGGCATCGACTGCGACGCAGGCGGTTGCCAGTGTATCGGTAGTCGACGGCGTCATCGCGATCACACCCAAGGCGTACAAGGGGCTTAGCGCGGCGGACATCTATACGCTGACACCCACTGGTGGTGGCAATGGCGCGCAGATAACCAACTGGGCTGAAAGTTGCGCTACAACGACCTTCTGCTAGTTTCGAAAAACTGCAAGCTTACGCGCGGCGATAATCTTCACCATCCAGGCGAATCGACCTACAGCTCTGGACGCCGACCAACTGCTAACGGCCTCCTCAGCCAGGAGAAAGATCGAAAGTCATTGTGTAAAGCGTTTTAGCTACTTGGCGCTCACGCCATATATATCAGTACTGTTCGTCAATATCGTTTTAACCACTTTCCAATTCTGCAAGTCCATCAGCAGGTACCCCTCGAAGTACCGCGATAACATTTTGTAGTAGCGCAAATGGCCTTCGGGCGGCAACGCTGCTTCTCCCTCTATTTTCAAGAACCCAAGTGTTTCCAGCTTGTATGCGTGCTGTTCGAAAGGTGCGTAATCCTCGATGCGCAGGTGCCGCGGTCCAAGGCGATTAAAGTTTTCAATTGCAGACTCGCCAGGCATTGACGGAATTGAATCTGCGAAAATCCACACCGGTTTGCGACTTGCAGACAGCAATGCAATTGCGTCCGGGTCAATGCCGTTGAAAGTAAATGAATTTTGCGACATGGTGCTAAAACGCTGGTCGGCAAAAACCACGGCAATGGGTCGTTCCTGGTAAACCAGCCAACAACCCGCGGCAAGCGCCGTTACCTGCACTGCCGCAATAATCGCTAGATCGAACGGCAGGCTTTTCTTGGTACGGTTGTATACGATCAGGGTTAGCAGGGGGCCGAGCACCAGGTCGATGCCTGCGATCAGGCGAATGCCCTGCCAGCCTCCGTCCGTGCGAAACAGGAAGCCCGGGTACCACGCAAAAACAATAATTGCGGCGAGCACAATAAAAATGATGACACTGATAGCGAGATGGATGCCAAAGGCGCCCCAGCGCGTAGCGGGTTTTGCAAGCATGCGATATCTTTCCTCCAGGACGTTGGTGTGAGCGGCTTTTACTGGCTTGTCGCGGCGATGCCTGCGGTGCTCTTGCTGCGACAGAGCTGATTGCGCTGCGGCCTTCTAATTCGGCCGCTCAAAATGACAATAAGTATAGAAAAGCTGCGCGCAGCATCCAGTGCAACTAATAGTGGTGGGGCTGGATCGTGTGCGCCCGTCGCGGACCGCGACGGGGTCGTCGCTGCAGGGCTGTGATAATATTCTCGCGTCAACCGGTTTTTTTGCAAGAGAGAGTGACTATGCGGTACACCGCACTTGGTAACAGTAACCTCAAGGTTTCACGCGTGTGCCTGGGCACCATGACCTGGGGCGTCCAGAACGATCAGCAGGATGCCATAGAGCAGCTCGATTACGCCGTTGAAGCGGGCGTCAATTTTATTGATACCGCCGAAATGTATGCGGTTCCGCCGTCGGCCGATACCTACGGGAAAACCGAAACCTATATCGGCAACTGGCTTGCGGCCAATGAATCGAAGAGAGATGAACTAATCATCGCCAGCAAGATTGCCGGCATCAACGTACCCTGGATTCGTGGCGGCGGCCCGGTTACCGGCGAAGCCGTGGAGCGTGCAGTCGAGGGCTCGCTCAAACGCCTGCAAACCGATTACCTTGACCTTTACCAGATACACTGGCCTAACCATGCCCAGGTGGCGATGGGTCGGCACTGGCCTAACATGGTCAAATTTTCCGAAGACAATACCGCAGCCGCGATCGACGGTATGCACGATATCCTCTCCGGCCTGGCGAAGTGTATCACCGCAGGCAAGATTCGCTATGCCGGGGTTTCCAACGATTCGCCCTGGGGTGTCGCGAAGTATCTGCAGCTCGCCAGAGAGCACAAGCTGCCGCGCATTACGTCGGTGCAAAACGAATTCAGCCTTTTGCATACCAAGGATGTCCCGTACATGCTGGAAGTTTGCGTGCGAGAGAACATCGCCTATTTGCCATGGTCGCCGCTGGCAGGTGGCATACTCAGCGGCAAGTATCTGGATGGTGCACGGCCTGCGGGTAGCCGCTGGACCTACGATCAAAGGATGGGCTTGTTTCGCGACGTCGATACCGTGCACAACGCCACTGCAGCCTACAAGAAGATTGCCGAAAAGCATGGCTGCACGGCGGCACAGCTGGCATTGCTCTGGTGCGATAATGTCGACGGCGTGACATCCACAATTATTGGCGCGACCAGCATGGAGAATCTAAGGGAAGATATTGCAGCTTTCGAACTGCCTTTTACTGATGAACTCAGCAAGGAAATGGCTGATACGCTCAAGCAGCATGGACTACCGTTCTAGTGTGCAAGTGCAAGCCTGTAGACCTGGGGTGTGACAAGCCGTGATTGATTACAAGCCAATCATCCTGGCACTCTTTGCCGGTTTCCATATTGCAGAAATTATTGCTGGCAAGTTCTGGGCGAAGGGCAAGGTGCGCCGCGACGATATCTATATTGAAGTGCTTGGCACAGCATTCTATATAGTTGTTGCGTTGCCGCTTGTCTTCTACAGCGCACCGCTTGTCGTTGAATTTTTTGCCCCTGGTTCGGAGAATGTATGGGCGTATCTCACATGGTGGCAAATGCTGGCGATACTGCTGGTTGCCGATGAGATGTCGCATTACTGGTGGCACCGCGCCTGCCACGAAATACCCTGGATGTACCCTTTGCACAGCGCACATCATTCATGCCAGTACATGAGCGTGCGACTTGCGTTTCGCAACAATATTTTCTTTTTTTTGTTAATGCCTAATATGTGGGCATCCGCGGCCTTGCTGTATCTTGGCTTCGGCCCTGTGTATGCGGTCTACATTATCGTCAAGATGACGGTGAACTTCTGTTCGCACTCACCGTTGCGCTGGGATAAATATGTTTATCGTCTTAAATGGCTATCGCCGTTTATGTGGGTTTTTGAGCGCATCATTACAACGCCCTCAGCGCATTCCGCGCATCACGGCTTGCATAAAGGCGATGGTGTGACCAACTATAAGGGTAATTACGGCAACCTGTTTTTCTTCTGGGATGTCCTGTTTGGCACTGCGCACATAACCCGGCGTTATCCCGAAGAGTACGGTATCGAAAATCGCGCGCCCCGGTCATGGCGCGATGAATTGTTCTGGCCTATATGGCGCGACAGGATTGAAGACGAGGCATCAACTACGCGCGCTGCTATTGACCCTGCCAGAACCGAGCAAAACAACTCTGCATGATATTCCGGAAACTTCCCGATGAACAAAACTGCTGTGCTGGATCGCGAGTGCCTGGGGCCCTACCTGCAAAAAAATATTGCAGGATTTGGCGCGCTGGGCGAAGTAGAAAAGTTTGCCGGCGGGCAGTCCAACCCGACTTTTTTGCTTAGTGCCGATTCGGGTAAATACGTATTGCGCAGGCAGCCGCCCGGTGAATTGCTGAAAACCGCACACGCGGTGGACCGCGAGTATCGCGTCATCAATGCTTTGCGCGATACCGATGTGCCCGTGCCCAGGGCGATCCACCTGTGCGAAGACAAAAGTATTATCGGCAGTATGTTCTACCTGATGAGTTACGAGCACGGTGCGATTTACTGGGATCCGGCGCTACCGGAGCTCGACAACCCATCGCGAACGGCCGTGCATCATCAATTGGTCGATGTGCTGGCGGCGATTCACAATGTCGACCTCGAGGCGGTAGGTCTTTCGAATTACGGTAAGGGCAAAGATTATTTCGCCAGGCAAATTGCACTGTGGACGAAGCAGTATCGCGCCGCCGAGACAGACACGATTGATAGCGTGGAAAAGCTTATCAAGTGGCTGCCGGCCAGCATGCCGCCGGACACCGACGACATTACACTGCTGCACGGTGACTACCGGCTCGACAACGTGGTGTTCGCCAGCGATGAGCCGCGCGCTATTGCTGTGCTTGATTGGGAATTATCGACGCTGGGCAACCCGATTGCTGATATCGCCTATTACTGTATTTGCATGCGTATGCCCGGTGCCGGAAAAATCAGGGGGCTGGCCGGGGTGGACCTCGCGGCCCTCGCAATTCCCGACGAATCGCAGGTCATTGCGCGCTACTGTGATTTGCGTGGTATTGGCGAGATTCCACACTGGAATTTCTATCTGGCCTTCAGCTTCTTTCGTCTGGCTTCAATCATACAGGGCGTGTACAAGCGCGCATTGATGGGCAATGCATCCAACGATAAATCGCTCGAGATGGGCAAGAACGTGCATTTCCTGGCGCACTTTGCGCTGCAGTGCGCCGGTCTGGAATCCACTTAGCCAGCACAGCACAGCACTGACCGCTAGCGAGTCACTGTAGTCTTGCGCCAGCCCAGCGGGGTCATGCCGGTCCAGCGCTTGAATGCCCGGATGAACGGGGCCCTTTCGCTAAAACCCAGGTCGTAGGCAATTTGTTCCACGCTCTTTTCCTGCTGCGCCAGCGCGGCTTTGGCCGCTTCACTCATCACCTCTGCCTTGATCACAGTGAACGAAAGGCCGCTTTTTGCCAGCGTCCTGCGCATCGTTTGCGGGTGCAAGCCCAGGTAATTCGCCGCAGCGTCAATGCCTGGCAACTTCTCGCTGCGCGTTGTGAAGCCGGCCAGCCATTTTTTTAACTGGCTCGCCAGGTCAGTTTGGCCGTAACTGGTGGAAAAGATGGTAAGCGGCATCGCGCGAAGGAAGGTGTTGAGCGCTTCGAAATCCCTTACGTTGGGCAACATCAATGCGCTTTCGCGAAATGCCAGGGTGCAGTGCCTGCGCTGGTAACTGATAGGCGCGCCAACAAACAGGCGCTTGTACTCATAGGCGTAGTCGGGCTCAGGGTAGTCGAGCTCAACCCAGGCAAGCGGCAGCAGTTGATCGGCGAGCCAGCAAAACACCCGGTGCGAGACAAATAACAGGTGCTCGAGCGCATGCTGGTTTTTTACGTGGTTGTCCGCGCGTCGTTCAACAATGTAAAGGCTCTCATCGGCTCCACGTTGCCAGCGAATATCGAAACCCAGATCGAGCAGCATGGCGCCTTCTGTCCAGATGCTGATTGCACCACCAACCGTTTTCGCATTGATTGCGCTGTAGGTGAGCATTTTGAGCGTATTGGGTTTTACAGGATGATCGAGCAGGCCGAGCATTTCATCCTGCATCAAATCCAGCACGGATTTGAACAAGTTGGTTTGCTGGCGATAGCTCAATTGAGCCTGCGGTTGCTTAAACAGCGCCGGATCAATCCCCTGCGCTTTGAGCAAGGCGTTAACATTGATGCCGGCTTCGCGCGCGCCCTGCAGCATGTTATCGGTAAACCTGGCGGAGAGGGTGCTGGTCGACATTGATCGAGCTTAAGCCTGCCTGGCGCAGATTGTTGCTGAAGAAAGGAAAGGTCAGATTGTAATAAAAAGTCACTTTTTTCGCAAGGAACGGTCACTGCCCCGGCGGCTTTGGAACGGCATAATGGCGCCCCGAGCCTGCATATGCAGGCAGCGCGCAACTGCCAGGCAAATCAACAGCTTGCCGTTCACTGTCCCATTACTCCCCAGAGGTTTCGCATGACTCACAACGCGTATATTTTCGATGCAGTCCGCACGCCCCGCAGCAAGGGTAAAAAGGACGGTACCCTGCACGAAGTCAAACCTATTGAACTCGGCGCCGGCCTGCTGCGTGAACTGCAAAGGCGCCATGACCTCGATACCAGCTATGTCGACGACGTGGTGATGGGTTGTGTCACGCCGATCGGTGAGCAGGGCAGTGACGTAGCCAAGATGATCGTGCAAAACGCCGACTGGGACGAATCGGTAGCAGGCGTCCAGCTGGATCGTTTTTGCGCGTCCGGTCTCGAAGCGGTCAACATCGCCGCGCAAAAAATTGCCTCTGGCTGGGAGGACCTGGTGGTCGCAGGTGGCGTGGAATGTATGTCGCGTGTGCCCATGGGCAGCAACGGCGGCGCGATGAGCAGCGATGCGGCATTTGCGCTCAAGACCGGATTTGTACCGCAGGGCATCGGTGCGGATACCATCGCCACGCTGGAAGGCTATTCCCGCGAAGACGTCGACGCCTATGCGCTGGCATCGCAAAAACGCGCGGCGCTGGCGCGCGACAATGGTTACTTCGACAGGTCCGTGGTGCCCGTGCGCGATGAAAACGGCATTGTCATACTCGAGCACGATGACTTTATCAAGCCCGACAGCACCATGCAGGGCCTCGCTGCGCTAAAGGC
>JBATGO010000246.1:0-2652 GCA_049665845.1 Pseudomonadales bacterium
TTGAAAACGGGCGGTAATACATTAGTTGTCCTCCTGTTGGCCGCTGTCCGACTGTCGCGTCAAACGCGATTTTGACACAAATGAGGCATTATTAGCCCGACACGCGAGGGGAAAAGAAATGGCAACAAACGGCGCTGCAATTTCAGCGAGCCAGTTCGGGCGCCGCTATGACATCGATACGCTGCGTGTGTTTGCCTTTGGGTTGCTGATCCTCTATCACGTCGGCATGTTTTACGTGCTCGATTGGGGTTGGCACGTCAAATCGACCTACCAGGCAGAATGGCTGCAATTACCCATGCAGTTTACCAATCAATGGCGCATGCCGTTGTTGTTCGTAATCTCGGGGCTGGCCGTGAGTTTCATCTGGGGAAAGTACACGGCCACGCAGTTTGCGCTGCGCCGTATTCGCAGGCTTTTCATCCCGCTGCTGTTTGGTATGGCTTTCATCGTCGCGCCACAGTGTTATTACGAAGCGCTTGCAAAAGGCGTGATCGAACCCGGTTTTCTGCATTTCATGAAACAGTACCTGACCTTCCAGGATTTTCCCGGTGAGGCCTGGGGCGGCGAGGAAGAAATTGTCTGGACCTGGAACCACCTGTGGTACCTGCCGTACCTGTTGTTTTACACGCTCTTATTGATACCGGTCGCAAAGTTCATCGACGGGCCCGGTGGTTTCATCCAGCGACGATTCCAGGCATTGCGCGGGGTCTGGATTGTGCTTGTCCCGATCCTGCCATTGATGGTCTATTTCAACACCGTGTTTCCTAAATTTCCTGGCATCACGCATGGCTTCTTTGACGATTGGTACGCGCACGCAATGTACGGTACTTTTTTTCTCTACGGTTTCCTTATTGCACGCGACAGGGGCTTCTGGTCAGAACTCAGTCGTCTGCGACGCGTGATACTCGGGCTGGCGGTGCCATTTTTCGGCCTGTACGCGGTCAGCGGTGATTTCCTGCTCGATGAAAACTCAGTTTGGCAAAACCAGCTCTCAGGGCTAATTGTCTACCTCAATCGTTGGCTGTGGATTGTTACGGTGCTGGGCTGGGGGCATCACCTGTTCAATAAACCGATGAAATGGCTGCCGTATGCGACAGAAGCGGTTTACCCATGGTATATCCTGCACCAGACGCTCATCATTGTTGTCGGCGTCAATTTGTCAAAACTCCAGCTTGGGCCGGTCGTTGAGCCATTGCTTGTGCTCGGAGCAACCCTCGGTGGCTGTTTTGTGCTGCACGAATTCGTGATTCGCAGGGTTCGAGTGCTGCGACCGTTGTTCGGGCTTGCGCGATGAAATGAGTGCCTGAAGGCAGCTATCGACAGGAGAGGCCATTGCTGAGCGTTACCAGCCTGACCAAGCAGTACGGCGATTTTACCGCTGTGGACAACGTCAGCTTTGCCGCCTCAAAAGGCTCGGTGTTTGGTTTGCTCGGGCCGAACGGTGCCGGCAAATCGACGGCGATCAGCTGTATCTCCGGTCTGCTGTCGCCGACCTCGGCACGCATCAGCATTGATGGTGCCGGCATAGTAAGAAAAGCCAAGCGTGCCACGCGCACGCTCGGTATCGTGTCGCAGGAGCTGGCGATCTAAGAGGAACCGCCCGCGGCCGCCAACCTCAAACACTGCGGCGACGACTATGGTCTTCGCGGCACCCCCGGCGCCCGCGCCAGCGCGACATCAGGTTGCAGCGATCCCCACCGCCGCGGCAATAGCAGAGATCCGGCGCCCGTCCGTGCGGGCGAATTCTCTCCCGGGTCGGGCTAGTATATTAGATATTGCTAAAGTATAATTAAGCATAATCTAATGTAAAAACGTCGCCAGCTGGCGGCTCGACCCGAAGGATTATTCTTTTGAAACAGTTACTCAGGCTATCCGTAGCGTTGCTGGCCGGCATCGTTTTGCCCCTGCAGCTCGTCCTGGCAGAAGACCTGCCCACGGCCTGGCAGGCCGCCCTGGAAAAGGACCAGCGGCTTCGGGCGGGCGACAGTCGTGTCGCTGCGGCGCGGGCTGACCTTGACGTGGCGAAAGCCGCGCGTCTCCCGGGCGTTGCCGCGAGTGCCGGCGTTACGCGGTTCGACCAGGCACCGGCGTTTGATTTCAATGCCGCCGGCGTACCCGCCGTGCTGCCGCTGTTTGGCGGTGAATCGATGTCAATGGCAGACGCCCGGGTTACATTGCCGCTCTACACCGGCGGGAGGTTGGCCCGGGGCATCGATGCGGCTGGCGCGGCGCTCGGCGCAGAGGAGCACCGGTACGTCGCGAGCAGGCAGCAAATCAAGCTTGCCGTGGCGGGGCACTATATTGATGTATTGCGTGCCCGCAGTGCGCTGGCGGTTGCCGACAGTAATGTAAAGAGCCTGGCTGCACACCTGCACGACGTTGAGGACATGTTCAAGGCGGGAGCGGTCGCACGCAACGACTACCTTTCCGCCGCCGTTTCCCTCGCCGACTCGGAACAGCGCAGGCTGCAGGCCCGTAACCAGCTTGACCTTGCTTCGGCGGCCTACAACAGGTCACTTGGCAGGCCGCTAACGAGCGCAGTCAATCTCGACGAAAACCTTCCGGACATCGATGCCGACCTGGATCTGTCATCGCTTCCGGCCTTAACTGAAATTGCCGTCGCCAGCCGCAGCGAACTCAACAGCCTGGACG
>JBATGO010000247.1:0-2245 GCA_049665845.1 Pseudomonadales bacterium
CTCTCTGCCCTTCAGCCCTTCAGCCCCTCTGCCCTTCTGCCCTTCAGCCCCTTTGCCCTGCAGTCGCGGCGACGTTCTGACAGCGCTGCACGATCGGGAGTAAAGATCGTTACAGATTCATTTTGACCAGTTCAATCTGCTCCGCGCCGGTGCCGAGAATCGGTGCCAGGTAAGTCTTGAGTTCCTCTTCTGAACCGAAATGCCGTGCCTGGTCGTACTGGCCCTTGTATACATTACCGGAAGCATCGCGCAGCCTCGCCAGCTGGAATTTCATGCCGTCATCGCCGCGACCGCGGATCGGATAGTATTCAATCTTCATGTTGTCGGTGTGCCCAATGTAGAGTTGGCCAGCCTCGCTGACCGGGGTGCAATAAAGCCTGCAGTTTTACAAGCTCGCGAGCGCCACAGTGCTGGCTCGAGCGCCTAGACTATCACTTTCACAACGCGAATTCATCGACCCGGCGCTTAACCGCCATGCAGGTTTGCGCAAAAGGTCAAGGACAGCAGATTAATGCCAGGCAGTGTTGACAGTTCATCCACAGTACCGTTTTACGATGCCGTTGTGATCGGCGGCGGGATCCAGGGTACCGGCTGCGCTCAGGCATTGGCAGCACGCGGCTTCAAGGTGTTGTTGCTGGAAAAAAACCTGCTCGCTTCGGGCACCTCCAGGCGCTCGAGCAAACTGGTTCACGGCGGTTTGCGCTACCTCGAAACTGCACAGTTCGTCCTGGTCCGGAAATCACTGAACGAGCGCGCAAAACTTTGTTCGCTGGCACCAAACCTGGTCAAACTAAAAAAGTTCTACCTGCCGATCTACCGCGGTTACCGGGTCGGCCCATTGAAAATGTGGGCCGGGCTTCTACTCTACAGCTTGCTCGGCAGCCTGCGCAGCGATGCGCGCTTCCGGCGCGTGCCGCGCGCGCAGTGGTCAACGCTGCCCGGACTCAGGCAGGAGCAACTGCGCTGCGTTTACCAGTACTTCGATGCGCAAACCGACGACCAGTTACTCACCGAAGCAGTGGCCCGGTCGGCGCAGGGGCTGGGCGCTGAGATTCGCGAGTCTGCAAACTTCGAAAGCGCTGAACTGGGTGACGATGGCGAGGTAAATATCGCATTCACCCAGCAGTCTGGCGAGCAGAACTCAACACAGCACTGTCGCTGCAAAGTAGTGATTAACGCTGCCGGTCCCTGGGTTGACCGGGTACAGGCGAAGATCGGCTTTGCCTCCACAGGCCCGGACATTGCACTGGTGCAGGGCGCGCACATCGAGTTCGACCAGCCGGTTTGCGACGGGATCTTTTATGTTGAAAGCCCCGACGACCAGCGCGCCGTGTTTATCATGCCGTGGCACAATGGCCGCACCATGGTCGGCACGACCGAGCGACGTCACCAGGGTGACCCCGCCGCAAGCCGTGCAAGCGACGATGAAGTGAACTACCTGCAACGCACACTGTTACATTACTTTCCTGATTACCGGGGCGTGATTGTTGACCGCTGGGCCGGGCTGCGCGTATTGCCAAAACCTGAAGAACACGCCGCCGCTTCCAGGCGACCGTTTTCAAAACAGGCCAGGGATACCATCGTGCACCGCGATAACGAAGACCATCCACGCGCTATATCGTTGTATGGCGGCAAGCTGACAACCTACCGCGTGACTGCGCAGAAAGTGCTGCGCGAAGCCTGCAAGACGCTTGGCGAAGGCAAGCGGGACATCGATACCGCCGCGCTGCCGCTGGAAAACTAGCCCGACTGCACAACGCAGGATTACCGTGTCGGCGCTGTTGAAAAAGGTTATAGTTCGGCATTGAGCGCGCAAGGCGCCGATAATCTCACAGCCAAGCCGAGTCCTGACTTGACCGCCAGCCAATCACGCCAGCCGCGCCGCATCCTGGTTACCAGTGCGTTGCCTTATGCCAACGGGCCGCTGCACCTCGGTCACCTGCTCGAACACATCCAGACCGATATCTGGGTGCGCTACCAGCGCCTGCGTGGCAACGAGTGCCACTACGTCTGCGCCGACGACACGCACGGCACACCGATCATGCTCAAGGCTGAAGAGCTCGGCATTGCGGCGGAGCAGCTGATCGAAAGCGTACACGCCGAACACCTCGCCGACCTCAGGGGTTTCGGCATCAGCCACGACTATTACTACACCACACATTCTGAAGAAAACCGCGCGCACGCGAGTCGCATTTACCACACGTTGCGCGAACGCGGGCACATTGCCGAGCGCGAAATCGTGCAG
>JBATGO010000248.1:0-5832 GCA_049665845.1 Pseudomonadales bacterium
ACCCAGTATTCGATGCTAACTATCGAATCTTGCGCTGCTTCGATCGGGTAGGCAACCAGCAGGTCGGGCTTTACTGCCAGTGCTGCATTGCCATCGGCAGCAAGTGGAGCCGCACTGGTGGTTGGAACCCGGCGTCGTTCGGCGAGTGCTGCAGCAGCGAGCAGTTCGCTATCGACGATCGCGCCTTCAGGGTATACCGCTTCAACCTGTTGGGATTGCCCGGATGCTGGCCTGCTGATGACTGCCGCGCGCTCAACTGCAGGGAGCATTTGGCAAACCAGCATCAGCCAGCGCTCTGCAATTGATCGCATATCAACCCGCTATGGAAAAAACCGTTATCTAGAAAATATAGTGCAGCGGGTGGTTATTGCCATTGGGTATTTTTTAAGCGGTATTGCCCGTTACTTCGGCGCTTAAAGATACGGGCTGAATAGTGCTGCAACGGAATCGCGCAGCCTTGCCGGTATATTGCGCGCGTTGAGTTCTGACAGGTTAAGTACTGTGCAGTTCGCGATAACCAGGTCGAAGTGCTCGCGCAATTCGCTGCACAGTGATTCAGAAAATACCTCAATACCGAGTTCGAAATTGAGTCGCAGGCTGCGCGGATCGAGATTGGCCGAACCGACGAGTGAATAACTGTCGTCGATGCAAAGCAATTTGCTATGGCAGAAAGGTGCCGGCTGGTAATAGATTGAAATCCCGGCTGAAAGCAACTCCTGCAACACGTTGCGATTAGCCCAGTGCACGACCGGAAGATTGCTTCTTTCAGGCAGCACAATCTTTACCGATACGCCGCGAAAAGCCGCTGACTGGAGCGTCGAAATGAATTCACGATTGGGCAAAAAATAAGGTGTCATGATGAATACTTCGTGTCGCGCCGCACTGATCGCAGCCCGGATTGTAAGCGCGAGCGCATCGAGCTCTTCACCAGGCCCGTCTGGAATCAACCTGCAAAGCTCCTCACCAACAGCCGTCACGTTGGTACGTCTGGCGGGATATTGCTTGCCGCGCGTCGAGAAATTCCAGTCGTGGTAAAAAAGCTGCACCAGTTCGTCGACGATGGCACCGTCAAAACGAAAATGTACATCGGAGACCTCCAGCTCTCCTTTTTTATTGATCGTATGGTTTTCCCCGATATTCATGCCGCCTGCAAAGGCGATCGAATTATCAACCAGTAACATCTTTCTGTGATTGCGCAAGTTAATTGCAAAACTGGGCGGGAATAAGCGCGGCGGCATGAATAGCGCGTTATTAACACCGCGCTTGCGTAACAGTGTCGACGGCTTATGAAATGAATAGTACTCACCAATACCATCGAGCAATACTTTTATATCAACGCCCCGAGCCACAGCGCGCTTTAACGCATCGGCAAATTCTATGCCCACCGCATCGTCTTTAAATATATAGGTAGACATCAAAATGCTGTGCCCGGCGGTATTAATGGCCGCCAGCATTTCCGGGTAGGCCTGCTCACCATTGTAAAGCGCGCTTACCCGGTTGCCGCGAATCAGCACATGGCCACAAACCTTGTGGCCCACCTGCATCAGGCTCTGGTCGGTGCCTACGCCGCTGGGTGCTATAAATACGGCTTCACGATCGCCGCTCTCGCGCGGTACCACCAGTAATTCCCGGTCGAGCTTGCGCGCACGTGTCCGTACGCGATTAATCCCGAAAAGAAAATAAATGACGGGCCCGAGGTAGGGAATAAATATGCAAGCGAGTATCCAGCCTAACGCGACCTGCGATTCACGCTTGAAGAGCAGGATATGGTAGACAGCCCACAGCGCCGGTGCGGCGTAGACAAGAATTAACAAATTGGTGAATAGCCACTGTTCCATGCAGGCAAGCGTATTAGAAAAGCGCTACAAGTGATAGCTCAAGGCACAACAGCTCATGCATTAGCCAATAGCGGGTGTCTTGTTTATCGCGGGAAACCTGCAGTACTGCCAAAACTGCAGCATGACGCTAAAACCATGCACGCAGGCCAAACACCCATTGCGAGTGCTCACTGCCTTCACCTTCAAGCCTTGCGTAATCGCGGGTATTACCATAGCGCTTGAGCCAGTTGAAACCAACATAAGGTGCAAATTCCCGGCGGATCTCATAGCGCAGGCGCAGCCCTGCTTCCACATCGGCAAGCCCTGAGCCAACGCCGAGCGAGGCGTCATTATGGCCATAGGCATTCATTTCAATTTCAGGTACCAGCACAAGTCGCTGCGTGAACTTCAACTCATATTCGCTACCGACACGCAAAGCGCTGCGGCCGGATTCGCCGATAAACAACGCTACATCTGTTTCGAACCAGTAAGGCGCCAGCCCATGCAAGGCGATTACGGCCCAGTTGCGCTGCGGTGACGGCTCAAAATCTCGCCTTAGTCCCAACTGCAAATCCCAGTATGGCAATACGGCGCGACTGTAGCGCAATTGCCACTCGGCCTCTTCAGTTTCGCCGTCGACCTGCTCGACTTCAAAGTCAATCCAGAGTTTGTCAAGGTCGTAGCCCAGCCAGCCATAGCCTTCCAGCACGCGCGGATCGTGACCGTCCATGCTGCGGTACTCAAGCTGCTCGAGTACCAGCGTGCCAAGCAACGGATCGTCTTTACCCATTGCCACGGCTGCAAGCGGCAGCCAAAGTGCAAATATAAAAGCCGCGACTATCGAGCCGCTGAAAACGCCATACGCGTGGGGCGTGTTTATACAACCCTCACTTCGCGGAACATGCCCGCCATGTGGTACATCATGTGACAGTGATACGCCCAGCGACCGAGAGAATCCGCTGTAACCAGGTAGCTGATGCGCGAGCCCGGCTGCACAAGCACGGTATGCTTGCGCGGAATATAACCAGGCTCACCGGATTCCAGTTCACTCCACAATCCATGCAGGTGCATGGGGTGGGTCATCATGGTGTCGTTGACGAGGGTGAAACGAACGCGCTCACCGTGGCGCAGGATTATCGGCTCAGCGTCGGCAAACTTGATACCGTTGATCGACCACATATAGCGATGCATATTACCGGTTAGATGCAGTTCTATTTCACGGCTTGGTTCACGGCGATCGCGCGTCGGATGCAAACCTACGATATCGGCATAATTCAGTACCCGCCGGCCATAACGTTTTTTATGCTCGCGCAAACCCACGCCGGGATCGGCAAGGCCGCTGGGGGCAACTTCGGCCCGCATATCAACATGAGGCCCGTATTCAGTAGCGGCATGCGTGATAGCGCGTTCGCTCACAAAACCGGCCGGAGAAAAGTCTCTCGCTTTGCGATCACTCGTAACACGAATGCCATGCCCGGCGTGGCTGCCAGCATGATCCATCTCGTGTCCGCCATGCATGCCTCTATGTTCACTGTGCTGCATTGGCTGGTGTGTACCGTGCTGCATGCCATGGTGATCGCTCTGCGGCATTTTTGTCTTGCTGCCACTATCGTGCTCTGAGTGGTTCATGCCCATACCCATATCGCGATGGCCCAGCACCGGCGCATGATCCATCTCCGGCACCGGCGCTTGCAAGGTTGCATTACTGGTTAGAGTTCCACGCGCATAACCGCTGCGATCGATACTCTGGGCAAAAATCGTGTAGGCGGAATCGGAGTCTGGCTCTACTACAACATCATAGGTTTCGGCGACGCCGATGCGAAACTCGTCGACAGAAACCGGCTGGATATTCTGGCCGTCACTTGCGACCACCGTCATTTTCAGGCCCGGAATCCGTACATCGAACAGCGTCATCGCCGCGGCATTGATAAAACGAAGTCGTACTCGCTCGCCAGGATTGAACAGGCCCACCCAGCCAGCGGCAGGCGCAACACCATTACAAAGATAGGTGTAGGTATAGCCCGTAACGTCGGCAAGGTCGGACTCGCTCATGCGCATTACATTCCACATGGCACGATCGCGCCATGTTGCAGCCACGCCTTTCGCCCTGATATCGCGCCAGAGATCACCGGCGGTGCGCTCGCGAAAATTGTAGTAATGGCTCATTTTCTTGAGTTTGGCGTAAACCTGCTCAGGAGATTCGTCGGACCAGTCGGATAACATCACAACGTAATCGCGATCGTATGCAACCGGGTCGGGCTCTTCCGGATCTATAACGATAGCGCCGTACATGCCGGTTTGTTCCTGGAAACCGGAATGGCTGTGATACCAGTAGGTGCCGCTCTGGCGAACATCGAACTGGTAGATGAAGGTTTCCCCGGGGGCGATGCCATCAAAGCTCAGGCCCGGCACCCCGTCCATCGCTGTTGGCAAAATCATGCCATGCCAGTGAATGGAACTGGTATGCGGCAAATAATTACTTACCGAAATGGTTACAGTCTGGCCCTCTTTCCAGCGCAAAGTTGGCGCTGGAACCGAACCATTGATCGCGGTTGCGATCGCGGGCTGGCCGGTGAAATGGGCCTGCCGTTGCTCGATGTTTAACGAGAGGCGATTACCCTTTAATGTTTGGGGTGCGTGCAGGGCGGAAGGCTTTTGTTTACCGCTTTGCGAAACAGCATGGCCTTTGCCTGCAACGAGCAATCCGGCCGACAGCCCGGTTACAAACTGCCGGCGCGAAAGTGGCTGGCATTTCAGCGCGAACATGGAATTACCGGGCCTGATTTATCTTCATTAACGCCTGCCTGAGCGCCCGCGCCGTGAAACGAGAATACCAGACGACAACAATACCATGGCCAACATGAACATGGCGGGGAAATGCAACGGTACTGTCTCGCTGGGGATATCGCAGGCAGCAGATTCGATATCGGGAATGCAGGGGTCATTATTGGCTGAATCGAGTTCGTCGTTTGTGCTGTCACCATCGCTGTCTGCGAGCGAAGATTCCTGGTAATCGGGTATGCCGTCGCTGTCGGTGTCTGTCGACTGACCTTCGTCACGATCCCATTTGCCGTCGTTATCAGTATCAAAATCGCAAACCGCTACGAAGGTAGAGGGGTTACAAGGATCTGATGGTGCCGGATCACTCGCATTGACAATACCATCGCCATCCGCATCACATGGACCTGCCGTGTCTGACGGTACACAGGGATCGAAATTCGCAACATCCTGCTCATCCGCAAATCCATCTGCATCCGCGTCGGTAATGGATGATTCCTGGTAATCGAGTGTGCCGTCGCTATCGGAATCGGCACCGGCAGTTTCATCACGATCCCACTTTCCATCGCTGTCTGTATCAAAATTGCAGGTACTTGCAAAAGTGGATGGAACACACGGATTCAGGTTGTCTTCGTCCTGCTCATCGAACACACCATCGCCATCGGCGTCGTTAGTTGCGGAGTCCTGGTAATCCGGTATCCCGTCGCTGTCTGCGTCGGGCAGTTCACCCTCGTCGCGATTCCATTTGCCATCGTTATCCGTATCGAAGTTACAGTTACCTACGAATGTCGAGGGTATACAGGGATCAGCAGGTGCCGGATCGTTGCCATCGGGCACGCCGTCGCCGTCAGTATCGCAAGCTGCGACGACGTTGGACGGCTGGCACGGGTCTGTATTGGCGGGATCGTTTTCATCTACTACCCCGTCACCATCGCTGTCGGCTGTGGCTGAATCCAGATAATCCTTGATGCCATCACCATCGCTATCGCTAAAGCTCGTCTCTACCCTGTCAAGGTCTCCGTCAGCATCGCTGTCGGCATCGCAAACCGCAACGAAGGTCGAGGGGTTACAGGGATCCGCTGACGCAGGATCACTACTGTCCGGCTCAGCGTCACCATCGACATTCGATAGTCCCAACGCTGCAATCAAGTCAAGGCGCGGGAAAGACAGGCCGTTATCAAAGTCGGTAACCATAACCGACGAAGAGAGCAGTTTGTTCTTTACCGCTGCTATAGAG
>JBATGO010000249.1:0-13053 GCA_049665845.1 Pseudomonadales bacterium
GAAGGGCAGGACTTTTTCCCGCTCTCGGTGCATTACCAGGAAAAAACCTACGCAGCGGGCAAGATCCCGGGCGGTTTTTTCAAACGTGAAGCGCGTCCTTCAGAAAAAGAGACGCTTACCTCGCGCCTGATCGACCGGCCCATTCGCCCGTTGTTTCCGGCTGGCTACAAAAATGAAGTGCAGGTTATTTGCACGGTCATGTCTGCAGAAAACCATATTGACCCGGATATTCCGGCAATGATTGGTACTTCGGCGGCGCTGGCCATTTCCGGCGTGCCTTTCAATGGCCCGATCGGCGGTGCGCGTGTGGGTTACACCGATGCAAACGGCTACCTGCTTAACCCCACCTACCAGCAGCTCGAAGACTCCAGGCTGAACATGGTTGTGGCTGGCACCAGCGACGCAGTGTTGATGGTGGAGTCCGAAGCACAGCAGCTTACCGAAGACCAGATGCTTGGCGCCGTGTTGTTCGCACACCAGGAAATGCAGGTTGTTATCCAGGCCATTAATTCGCTGGTCGCCGATGCAGGCAAGCCGCGCTGGGAAGTGCCGGCAGCGCAGGTCAATGAAGCATTGCGCGATGGTATTGCCGGCGCGTTTTCTGGCGAAATTGGCGAAGCTTATACAATCACCGAAAAAGCCAGCCGCTATGCGGCGATTGGTGCGCTGCGCGATCGTGCGGTAGAGCAGTTTGCCACTGGAGAAGTCAGCGCCGACGAAGTGGCGCAGTTGTTTGGCAAGATCGAGAAGCAGATCGTGCGCCAGCGCATCGTTAACAAGTCACCGCGCATCGATGGCCGCGACACGCAAACCGTGCGCCCGCTGTCGATCCAGGTTGGCGTATTGCCCAAGGCTCACGGCTCAGCGCTGTTCACGCGCGGTGAGACGCAGGCCTTGGTCGCGGTCACGCTGGGCCCGATACGCGATTCGCAAATTATCGACGCGCTGCACGGCAGCTACAAGGATCCGTTCCTGTTCCACTACAACTTCCCGAGTTATTCCGTGGGCGAAGCGGGTCGCGTGGGGCCGGTTGGCCGCCGCGAGATCGGGCACGGCCGGCTCGCCAAGCGCGGCGTGCAGGCAGTTATGCCGAGCCAGGAAGACTTCCCCTATGCGATTCGGGTGGTATCGGAAATTACCGAATCGAACGGTTCCTCCTCGATGGCGTCGGTTTGCGGTAGCAGCCTTGCGCTGATGGATGCCGGTGTACCGATCGAGTCGCCGGTTGCCGGTATTGCCATGGGCCTGGTCAAGGAGGGCGACCAGTTTGCCGTACTCACCGATATCCTCGGCGACGAAGATCACCTGGGTGATATGGATTTTAAAGTGGCCGGTACCAACAAAGGCATTACCGCGCTGCAGATGGATATCAAAATCGAAGGTATAACCGAAGAGATCATGGAGATCGCGTTGAACCAGGCGCTCGCCGCGCGCCTGCACATTCTTGCCGAAATGAACCAGGTCATTGACCAGCCGCGTGCTGAGCTCTCTGACAATGCGCCGGCAATGCAGGCGTTCAAGATTCATCCTGACAAGATCCGCGATGTCATCGGTAAGGGCGGCGCAACCATTCGCTCGATCACCGAGGATACCGGCGCGTCCGTGGATATCGAGGATGACGGTACGGTGCGTATTTACGGTGCCACCAAGGACTCGCTGCAGGCCGCTGTCGACCGCGTCAATGAAATTACGGCTGAAGCCGAGGTTGGCGCGATTTACGAGGGCAAGGTCGCCCGGATTGTCGATTTCGGTGCCTTTATTACGATATTGCCGGGCAAGGACGGGCTGCTGCACATCTCGCAAATATCGGAAGAACGTATCGACAAGGTGACCGATGTGCTGCAGGAAGGCCAGACTGTGAAGGTCAAGGTGCTCGACGTGGATCCACGTGGTCGCATCAAGTTGAGTCTCAAGGAAGCACAGCGTGAGGCAGTCAGCGAAGTGTGAGATCGCTGAACCGCAACATGAAAAACCCGCCTTGGCGGGTTTTTTTGTACCTGAATGCCTGTCTCCGCCGTTCTGACAGAATTGCTATGGTGGGCTTTATATTGAAAATCTCACAAAAATAGCACGTGTTGACGAAGTAATAACCACTAGACTTAGGGGTGCGCGAATTCGCGCGGCTGTTGTATACCTATAAATCGGCACTAGCGCAGGATGAGCGCGCCGATCAAACACAAAATACGCAGGCCTTACGATGAAGCATGTGGTGGTTCTCAACCCCAAAGGGGGTTGTGGCAAGACAACTATAGCGACACATCTGGCTGTATATGCCTCGACGCTCGGGCTGCGCGTAGCGCTGGCCGATCACGACAAGCAGGCATCATCGCACGACTGGCTGAAATGCCGGCCCAGGCGCTGCGCCGATATCGGCGTGATAGCGGTTTACGATGGCGAGGCAATCGGTGGTGACTACGAAGTTATCATCCACGACATGCCGGCCAGCGCCATATCCGACAATCTCGGTATCGCCTCTGCCTGTAACAAGATCATTATTCCCATCATGCCCTCGCCAATCGATATCAAGGCGGCGATGCGGCTGTGGGTCAAGCTCAGCAATTCAGGCTGGCTGGACGACCCAAACATTCAAATCGGCCTGGTCGCCAACCGGATCAAGGCAAACACACGCTACGTGAGAACGCTGGACGCCTTTATCGATAAAATTGGCCTGCCGTTGATCGCGACGCTGCGCGATACGCAAAATTATATCCGTTCGCTCGATGCCGGACTCACCTTGTTTGACCTGCCACCGAATCGCGTGGCACAGGACCTGGTGCAGTGGCAGCCGTTGATGGAGTGGACCGGCTTTTTCAATATCGAGGATGACGAATTGCTTGAATTGCTCGGCGAAACCAGCGCGGCGGAGCCCACCGAAATGGTCTCTTTCGAAGATATGCAGGCCGAGCAACTGGCCGAAGAAATCGCTGGCGCAGAGCATTACTAGCAGGTCTGCGGTACAATTCTGCACACCCTAAAAAACCGGAATCCTTAATGCCTTGCAACCGCGAGCAAGCCTGTTTTCGCGCATTGTTACTGGCAGTAATCCCCGATGAACACCTCTCAATCGCCAGGCCTGCTGGATAAACTTCTTGAGCACGCCTGGCTTATCCGCTTCGTATTGCTGGCGGCCTTCCTTTTCACGTCTTTTTTTGTAGTTTACAACGGCTACTTCTATGGTAGCGACCTGATTATCAGGTACCTTGAGCTGTCCGCGAACCTTGCGTCGTGGTTGCTGAATCAAGTTTTCGGGATGGATACGGTTGTGACCGAAATCAGGACAGATATTTCCACCAAAATACTCGAACAGGCAGATTCCAAAGTCTATGTCGTCGTCGCGCGCGGCTGCGATGCCAGCACTGTCTTCGCCGTACTGATTGCAACGGTTTCGGCCTGGCCGGGTAAATGGCGGATCAAAATACCGGTTATCGTGGTGGGGCTGCTGTTGATGTATATTCTCAACCTGTTCAGGATCGCCGGCATGCTGCTGGTCGAGGTTCACCTGCCCGACCATTTCGATGTGTTCCACGAATGGATCCTGCCCAACCTGCTCATTGTAGGAGCGCTGCTGTATTTCTACGCCTGGGTACGCTATTCGGGTGAACATCCGGCAGATGTGGGAGCAGGTTAAACCGCCATTTTCGTCCGCAGCTCCGCTCAATTGACGCAGGATCAAGCAGCAGGGAAGGGCGGAAGCTGCTGACTGCAGCATCCCAAAACACAATATAATCGCTCTCAGACATCGCTCTCAGACATCGCTTCAGCCATGGCGCAAGGTGTGCGCGTCGCAATCTTGCTCGAATAGCGCAGTGTCGCCGGCCACAGCGACCAGTCTTGTTAAGAGACGTACAACCGATAGCGAGTAACTGTAAAGTGGGCATGCATCCAGAGAGTATCGAACAGAACAATACTATCCAGCCTGAAGCCGCGGAGATCGCGCGCCTGATCGAGCGCGCGCGCAAAGCGCAGGCTGTACTGGAGACCTATGACCAGGCACGTATCGACGAGCTGATTACGGCGATGGTGTGGTCCTGTTGCCAGCCCGGTGTCGCCGAAGAGCTGGCGCAGTTTACACTCGACGAAACCCGGCTTGGTGACTTCGACGGCAAGTACAAGAAAATTGCGATTAAAACGCGCGCCGCACTGATGGATATTATCGACGATGTGTCGGTGGGCGTAATCGAGGAAGATCCCGAGCGAAATATTGTCAAAATCGCCAAGCCGATCGGCGTGATCGGAGCCTTGTCGCCTTCCACCAATCCGGAAGCAACGCCGGTCATCAAATCGATCAACGCGGTCAAGGCGCGTAACGCCATCGTTATTGCGCCGCACCCTCGTGCCAAATTGACCAACAAAAAAATTGTCGACAGAATGCGTGCCGTGCTGAAAATAATGGGTGCACCTGAAGATATTGTCATTGCAATAGAAACACCAACGCTTGAAAAAACCGAACAGCTGATGGCGCAATGCGACCTGGTCTGGGCGACAGGCGGCCCGGCAATGGTGAAGGCCGCATATTCAAGTGGCACGCCTGCATTGGGCGTAGGCGCAGGTAACGCGGTAATCACGGTCGATGAATCCGCTGACCTCGTCGATGCGGCAGAAAAAATCCGCATTTCCAAAACGCTGGATCTCGCCGCGTCCTGTTCGGCAGATAATGCGGTGATCGCGGTGGCAAGTATTTACGATGCGTTGCTCGAACAACTAATCGCGCAAGGCGGTTACCTTGCAGCGCCTGGCGATTACGCCAAAATAGCGGAGGTATTATGGGAGGGCGGGAACCTGAATCCGAAGGCCGTGGTGCAACGACCGCAGGTACTTTGCGAGATGGCGGGCGTTGATATTCCGGACGATCGCCTGTTTATTATCATGCCCGAAACAGGATTCGGACCCGGTCATCCCTATTCAGGTGAAAAACTGTCGGCAATTATGGCGTTATACAAGGTTGCAGATATCGACGAAGCAGTGGCGCTCACCAACAGTATCCAGGCTTACCAGGGTATGGGTCACTCCTGCGGTATTTATTCCAACAGCGATGAAAACATTCTCAAGCTCGCCAATGGCACCAAGACGTCGCGGGTCATGGTCAACCAGCCGCAGGCGCCGTCGAACAGCGGCAATTTATGGAACGGCATGCGCCAGACCTTCTCGCTGGGTTGTGGCAGCTGGGGCGGCAATTCGACCAACGAAAATCTTTATTGGCGCCACCTGATTAACGTTACCTGGGTGTCCAGGCCGCTGGCGGTCGCCAAAACCCTGCCGCCGGACGAGACTTTGTTTGGGGCCGTTATTAAGAAATTAGGTGCTGAGAAATCAAGCACTGATAAATCAAGCGCTGAAAAATCAAAGTAGGCAATGCATCAATGCTTTATCGCGGCGAGCGCCTGAACCAATGAATTTCGAACTCAATGAAGAGCAGCGTGCGTTCCAGCGCACTGCCAGGGAATTTGCCGAACGCGAGCTGGCGGCTAGCGCAGCACACTGGGATGAAGCAAAGATTTTCCCGGTCGCTACGCTGCGTGCGGCGGGCGAGCTCGGTTTTTGCGGCATGTACTGCAGCGCCACCGACGGTGGGCTGGGCCTGTCGCGGCTCGATACCGCCATCATCCTTGAAGAGCTTGCCGCGGGCTGCACCTCCACTGCTGCATATATTTCCATTCACAACATGGCGAGCTGGATGCTTACCCACTGGGGTAATGCGGCATTAAAAGCGCAGTGGGCCGAAACGCTGACCTCTGGCCAACAACTCGCCTCCTATTGCCTGACCGAACCTGGTGCCGGTTCTGATGCGGGCAGTTTGCGCACTACCGCGCGTCGTGAAGGCGAGCACTATGTGCTCGACGGGGCAAAAGCATTTATCAGCGGCGCCGGTGCAACCGAATTGCTGGTGGTGATGGCGCGTACCGGCAGCCAGCACGATGGCTCGCGCGGTATCAGCGCGTTCGCGATACCGGCCAATACTCCGGGTGTAAGCTTCGGCAAGAACGAAAGCAAGATGGGCTGGAACAGCCAGCCAACCCGCGCGGTTATTTTTGAACAGGCCAGGGCCCACGCCGATTGCCTGCTTGGCAAAGAAGGTGAAGGTTTTAAAATTGCAATGCAGGGCCTGGACGGCGGGCGCATCAATATTGCGACCTGCTCAATAGGCGCGGCGCAGGCCACGCTGACCCTGGCGGCCAGTTATCTGCAGGAGCGCGAACAGTTTGGCCAGCCGCTGGCAAATTTCCAGGCCCTGCAATTCAAGCTGGCCGATATGGCAACGGAACTGGTTGCGGCCAGGCAAATGGTACGGCTCGCCGCCAGCAAACTCGATGCGGGTCACGCAGAAAAAACCACTTACTGTGCAATGGCCAAGCGTTTTGCCACCGACGTGGGCTTTGAGGTTTGCAATGCGGCGATGCAATTGCACGGCGGCTATGGCTATATTCGCGAGTATCCTGTCGAGCGTTTCTTTCGCGATGCGCGGGTACACCAGATTCTTGAAGGGACCAATGAAATCATGCGCGTGATTACCGCGCGTCGACTACTGGCCGAAGGCGGCACCGAGGCGATCCGATGAGCGACGCACTGCAACTTGAACGGCACGGGCATACTGCGCTTCTAACCTTTAACAATCCTCCGGCGCATACCTGGACGCCGGAAAGCCTGCGCGAGCTCGCGGCTATCGTCGAGCAACTCGATGCCGACAAAAACAATTTTTCCCTCGTGCTGACCGGCAGCGGCGACAAGTTTTTCTCAGCCGGTGCCGACCTCAAGCGTTTCAATCACGACGACAAGGGCAGGGCCTTTGAATTCGCCTCGGCGTTTGGCGAGAGTTTTGCTACGTTGGCGCGTTACCGCGGCGTATCGATTGCAGCGATCAACGGCTACGCCATGGGCGGCGGGCTGGAGGTTGCGTTGTCCTGTGATGTGCGCATAGCGAGCCCCACAGCACAAATGGCGCTGCCAGAGGCGGGCGTCGGTTTGCTGCCTTGCGGCCTTGGCAGCCAGCAGCTCGCCTGGCTGGTAGGCGAACAATGGGCCAAGCGCATGATCCTGCTGGGCGAGCGACTCGACGCGGGCAAGGCGCTAAAGATTGGTCTTGTCTCTGAAATTGTTGAGCAGGGAAGCGTGGTCGATGCCGCGCTGGCACTTGCCGGGAACGCCGCGAAGCAGAGCCCGACGTCGATCCGTTACTGCAAGGAATTAATCATGGCTGCGCGCAAACAACCGCTGGAAAGCAACTTTACCAGCGAGCGTGAGCTGTTCGTCAAACTCTGGGACAGCAACGACCAGAAAGAAGGAGTTGCCGCGTTTCTTGAAAAGCGTAAGGCGAAGTGGAGCAATAGTTGAAATGGCGCAGGCATTGCCGGCAGAAGGCGTTCTCACCGCAACCATTGAAGCGGCGGGTGGCAAGCGTATAGGCCGAGCCACACTGCACGCGCCGGGCACCCTGAATTCGCTGACCACCGCCATGGTCGAACAATTGCTGCAGTGCCTGCAGCAGTGGGAATCCGACGACCGTATTGCCTGCATCGTAATTGATGGCAGCGGAGAAAAAGCCTTTTGCGCTGGTGGTGATGTGCAAATGCTGAGGCAGAGTTCGCTGCAAAATCCTGGTGGGCCCTGCTGCGAGGCGGAAGCGTTTTTTGCCAGCGAGTACCGCATGAACTACGCGCTTCACAGCTGCAAAAAACCGGTGCTGGTGTGGGGTGACGGTATTGTGATGGGTGGCGGGCTGGGCATTCTCGCCGGCGGCAGTCATCGTGTGGTAACCGAAACCAGCCGCTTTGCCATGCCCGAGATTACCATTGCACTGTTTCCCGATGTTGGCGGCAGTTTTTTCCTGAACCTGATGCCGGGAAAAACCGGTCGCTTCCTTGCACTCACTGGCGCGTCGTTCAATGCGACGGATGCACTGTATACAGGCCTGGCGGATTATTTCGTGGCGCGCGATGCTTTCGATACCTTGCTCGAGGTGCTGGGCAATACTGCGGAACTCAATGCAGGGAACATTGCAAACCTGCTACAGGATCTGGCAGCGCAATCTACGGTATCGATGCCTGAAGGTAACATTGAGCGGCACCGGGAAATTATGGATCAATTCTGTGCTGCCGAGCGCCTGCATGAGGTTTATGCAGCGATAACGCAATGGCAGGGTGACGACAAATGGCTTGCCAAAGCGCGCGACGGGCTTGCGCAAGGTTCGCCACTGGCGGCACTGTGGATCGATGGCCAATTGCAGCGCTCGGTTGGTGTGCCGCTGGCCGATGTGTTTCGCAGCGAACTGGTACTTGCAACCAATATTGTTCGGCACAGCGAATTTGCCGAAGGCGTGCGTGCTTTGCTGGTCGACAAGGATCGCAAGCCACAGTGGCAGTACACGAGCATTGATGATGTGCCCGGTAATTTAATCGACAGTTTTTTCGAGCCGCCCTGGCCGGAAAATCCACTGGCAGACCTGTAGTATCCAGATTGCAGCGCGGAGAAATCAGATGGGGAAGCGAATAGCATTCATCGGCCTTGGCAACATGGGCGGCGGCATGGCGTCGAATCTTGTCGGGGCCGGCTTCTCTGTGAGCGCTTTCGACCTGTCTGCAGCCGCACTGGATGCGGCCGTAGCCGCGGGTTGCGAGCGCGCCAGCACAGCGCAGGGCGCGGCGGACGGTGCAGATTATATTGTTTCAATGTTGCCTGACGGTGCGATAGTCGAGAGCCTGTATATCGATAACGACAAGCTGCTCGATGCGCTGGATAAAAACACGCTGGTGATCGACTGCTCCACTGTTGCGGCGAAAAACTCCAGGCGGGTTGCGACAGAGGCAGAAAAACGCGGTATTCGCGCGATTGATGCGCCGGTATCGGGCGGCGTTGCTGCGGCTGCCGCTGGCACCCTGTCGTTTATGTGTGGTGGTTCAGCCGACGCGGTGGATGCAGCGCGGCCCGTGCTCGAGGCGATGGGTGCGAATATTTTCCATGCAGGCAGTGCGGGTGCGGGGCAGCTCGCCAAAATTTGCAACAACATGCTGCTTGCAGTGCATATGATTGGCACCTGTGAAGCCCTGCAGCTTGGTGTAGACAATGGCCTTGACCCTGCAGTGCTGTCGGAGATCATGCGCGCCAGTTCCGGCGGCAACTGGTCGCTGGAAAAATATAATCCCTATCCTGGCGTAATGGAAAATGTGCCTGCCTCGCGCAACTACGAGGGCGGGTTCCTGAATCTGCTGATGCTCAAGGACCTGGGCCTGGCCATGGATACAGTGGCCGCAAGCCAGTCGATCGCGCCGATGGGTTCGCTTGCGCGCAGCCTCTACGCAATGCACGCCGCGCGCGGCAACGCGCACAGGGATTTTTCCGGGATCCTGCAGCTATTTGCAAAAAGCGATTAGCTGCTGCCAGGCAACCATCGAATTTCGCGCTTACTTGTTGGCGCGATCAGCGACCAGGTTGTCGACCACGGCCGGGTCGGCCAGCGTACTGGTATCGCCGAGGTTATCCAGTTCATTGGCCGCGATCTTGCGCAATATCCTGCGCATTATCTTGCCGGAGCGGGTTTTCGGCAGGCCCGGTGCCCACTGGATGACATCGGGTTTGGCGATGGCACCGATTTCGCTGGCAACCAGCGCCACCAGCTCCTTGCGCAGTTCTTCAGTTGGCTCTACGCCGACCATGGGTGTGACGTAACAGTAAATACCCTGGCCCTTGATGTCGTGCGGGTAGCCCACTACTGCCGCTTCGGCAATGTCCTTGTGTAATACCAGCGCGCTTTCGACTTCTGCGGTGCCCATACGGTGGCCGGACACATTCAGTACATCGTCGACGCGACCGGTGATCCAGTAGTAGCCATCAGCATCGCGACGCGCGCCGTCGCCGGTAAAAAAGTAACCGGGGTAGGTTGTGAAGTAGGTGTCTATCATGCGCTGGTGATCGCCGTAGACGCTGCGAATCTGGCTGGGCCAGCTCTGTTTGATCGCAAGACTACCCGACGCGGTGCCTTCCAGCTCCTTGCCCTGCTCGTCGAGGATGACAAGTTCGACGCCAAAAAACGGCAGCGTTGCCGAGCCGGGTTTCAAGTCGATGGCGCCGGGCAAGGGTGAAATCATGATCGAGCCGGTTTCGGTTTGCCACCAGGTATCGACGATCGGGCAGCGCTCATCGCCCACCACATGATAGTACCAGTCCCAGGCTTCAGGATTGATGGGCTCGCCCACTGTGCCTAACAGTCGCACGCTGCTGCGCGAGGTGGATTTCACAAAATCATCGCCCTGCGCCATTAGCGCGCGCAGCGCAGTTGGCGCAGTATAAAAAATATTGACCTTGTGCTTGTCACAGACCTGCCAGCAGCGCGATGCGTCCGGGTAGGTGGGAATGCCTTCAAACATCAGCGTGGTTGCGCCATTGGCAAGCGGGCCGTACACGATGTAGGAGTGCCCGGTTACCCAGCCTACATCGGCGGTGCACCAGTAGATATCGCCGTCGTGGTAATCGAATACATATTTGTGCGTCATGCTCGCGCAAAGGAGATAGCCGGCGGTAGTGTGCAGCACACCCTTCGGTTTGCCGGTTGAGCCAGAGGTGTAAAGAATAAACAGCGGGTCTTCCGCGTCCATCGGTTCGGCCGGGCAGTTGGCGTCAACCTGTTCGATCAGTTCGTGGTACCAGACGTCGCGATCATGCCAGGCAACCTTGCCGCCGGTGCGTTCGACCACCAGTACAGTGTGTACGTTGGGGCACTGCGCAACGGCCTTGTCGGTATTCACTTTCAGCGGAATGCTCTTGCCACCGCGCACGCCCTCGTCGGCAGTAATCACCAGCTGGCAATCCGAGTCGAGAATCCGGTCACGCAGTGCATCGGGCGAAAACCCGCCGAATACAACCGAGTGAACGGCTCCGATACGGGCGCAGGCGAGCATCGCGTAAGCGGCTTCGGGAATCATCGGCATGTAAATGCACACGCGATCGCCTTTCTTTACGCCGCGCGCCTTAAGCGCGTTGGCAAGCTTGCAGACCGCTTCGTGCAGTTGCCGATAGGTAATGGATTTGTCCTGGTCGGGCTCGTCACCTTCCCAGATAATGGCGACCTGTTCACCGCGTTCGGGTAAGTGACGGTCGATACAATTGGTTGTGACATTGAGCTGCCCGCCGCTAAACCACGCGATTTTTCCCTGCCTGAAATCGCAGTCGCGGACCTTTTGCCATTTCCTGTCCCACTGCAGGAAATTGGCCGCCTGCACCGACCAGAACATCTCTGGCTGGGTGATCGATGCGGTGTACATCGTGTCGTATTGCTCGCGATTCAGGTGCGCGCGCGCGGCGATGTCTGGATTGACCGGGTAGGTTTTTACGTCACTCATGCGTGTTCTCCGGTAACTCGAAAGAAATATTGTCGAGCAGGCGGGTTTCGCCCAGGTAGGCTGCAGCGACAATCACCAGCCGCGCGGGCGGATTTTTTGCGTCGACCACTGCAAGACTTGCAGCGTCTCGCAACTCGAAATAATCAGGTTTCAGCCCGGCGGCAGCAATTTCGTTGCTGGCTTCTGCACAGAGTGCAGCATAGTTGCATTCACCTGCAAGTATCCGGTCGCGGGTCGATTGCAATTCGCGATAGATAATTGCCGCTTCTTTGCGCTCGGCTTCGCTGAGCCTGCTGTTGCGTGAACTCATGGCCAGGCCGTTGCTTTCGCGTACGGTAGCAACCCCTACGACATCAACAGGCATGCACAGGTCATCGACCATGCGCTTGATAATCGCAAGCTGCTGATAATCCTTTTCACCGAACACCGCGAGTGACGGTTGTACGAGGTTGAACAGCTTGTTGACGATGGTGCAGACACCTTCGAAATGGCCGGGGCGGCTGGCGCCTTCGAGGATGCCGTCCAGCGCATCGACGTTAACCTTGGCGTGCAGCTCGGTGCCGTGCGGATAAATTTCCTCGTTGTTCGGTACAAACAGGAAGTGCACGCCCTCATGCTCGAGCCTGGCCTGGTCTTCGGCGAGCGTGCGTGGATAGCTGTCGAGGTCGCGGCTGTCGCCAAACTGCATGGGGTTGACGAAAATACTCACCACCACGCAGTCGGCCAGTTCGCGCGCGCGCCGCACCAGCTGCAGGTGTCCGTCGTGCAGATTACCCATGGTTGGGACCAGCGCAACCCGTTTGCCATTTTGTTTCTCGGCGCGCACCACGGCGCGCAGGTATTTGACTTCGTGCAGCGTTTGCATAGCGCAGCTTTTTTCCTTGTACTTATTTGTAGCTGTGTTCCGGTGCAGGATAGCTACCGGTTTTGACTGCCTTGTTGAACGCGGCAAAAGCATCGCGTACCGGATTTTCGCTGCCAATATTTTCTTTGGTGAGAAAGTTTTTTACGAAACGCGCCGGCGAATCGCCGAGACCGAGCATATCGTGCGCAACCAGCACCTGCGCATCGGTATCGCTGCCCGCGCCGATACCAATAGTTGAAAGTGAAAGCGCTGTGCTAACTTCGGCGGCCAGTGCGGCGGGAATACATTCGAGTACGAGAAAGTCAGCGCCCGCTTCCTGCAGTGCCCGGGCGTCGGCCAGCAGTCGCTGCCGTGCGGATTCACTTTTACCCTGCACCTTGAAGCCGCCGAACTTGTTCACCGACTGCGGAGTCAGGCCGAGGTGTGCGCAGACCGGTACGCCGTTCTGCACCAGTTGACGAACGCTGTCGTAAAGCCATTCGCCGCCTTCGAGCTTGACCATGTTCGCGCCAGCACGCATCAGCAGGCCGGCGTTTTGCAGCGCAAGCGAGGTACTCTGGTACGACATGAACGGCATATCGGCGATGACCAGCGTGGGCGTCGCTGAACTTTCGTTACCGCGCACTACTGCCGCGGTGTGATAGCCCATTTCCTCGATAGTAACCGGTACCGTGCTGCGCTTACCCTGCACCAGCATTCCCAGCGAATCGCCAACCAGGATCGCGTCGACACCTGCATCGGCAATCGCTTTGGCGAAGGTGGCATCGTAGGCGGCGATGACGCTAAATTTCTCGCCATCCGCTTTGTGCTTGCGTAACTGGGTTACGGTTTTTTCGAACATGGCAGTTCTCGCTTGGC
>JBATGO010000250.1:0-2747 GCA_049665845.1 Pseudomonadales bacterium
ATTTATAGCTGAGCTTCGATCTAATCATGCGGGCGAAACAGGCGCAGTATTTATTTATAAGGGCGTTTTGGCGGCTACCTCAAACCCTGACTTGAGGACGTTTGCCACCGACCATCTAGCAGTGGAGGTGAGGCACCTTGAGTTCTTTGAGAACTGGATGCCGCACTCACAGCACAGTAAACTTATTGGAATTTGGAAAGTTGCCGGGTTCGCCCTGGGTGCTTTTTCCGCTTTTCTTGGGTCGAGGACGCTTTTCGCCACAATAGATGCCGTGGAAACCTTTGTCGTCAAGCATTACCAGCAGCAGTTGGATTACCTGAATACCTCGGGCAATTCTGCTGAGCAAGCTTTAACGCCTATACTACGGAAATTCCAGCTCGATGAAGCGGAGCACCAGAGCGATGCATCCAAGCGTTTGTTACACACTGGGGCGTTTGCCACACTCTGGCAACGGATAGTTGGCTCAGGCTCTGCGATGGCCGTCAATGTTGCAAGAAAGATTTGATCAAACTGACAAGCGCAAAAATAGATACAAAATACAGGAAGCCCAATCTCCCCCGTAAGACCTGTGAGAGATGTGGCTTGCAGTTTAATTGGCGAAAAAAATGGGCCAGAGACTGGGAGCACATAAAGTACTGTTCACAGCGATGCCGAAGATCCTGTCAGCGGTGATCAATGATGTTGAACGATCAATTCTTCACGCTTTCTCTTTAGATGGCGTGACTAATACGACAACAGGTACTTGCTAGTTAACTTGCCGAGATTACAGAAAATAATTAGTTAGTTTTAAGTTGCCACGCGACACCAGCCGATAAGCACACTTGTCCTGAGATATCGGCATTGCTTAACGCTGACACGCTGCGGGAGCGAGCCGCTTTGCGGGCAGGAATAGGCTGGGGTGGATAACGCAGAACCGGACGTTCTATGACTGAAAGGTGGCTACCTAATCGGTGGCGATTCATATGTTCTGGATATTGCTCATTACAGTTTTTCTTGCTGCGGCCACCATCCCCGGCATGTGGGTCAGCCATGTGCTGAAGAAATATAGTGAGCCTGCTGACCGCTACCGTGAAAAAGGTAACGGAGCGGAACTAGCCAGACATTTGTTGGATCGTTTTGATCTCGGCGAAGTGGCAGTCGAGAAAACGTCAGCTGGCGATCACTATGACCCCGAGGCCAGAGCTGTGAGGCTAATGGAAGACAGGTACCATGGTTGGTCCTTAACTGCGATCACGGTTGCGGCTCATGAGGTAGGGCACGCGCTACAGCATGCGCGAGGAGAGCGGCTTTTCCAACGTCGGCAGCAACTCGCCAGACTCGCAGTATCCGCGCAACGGGTCAGTGGCCTGGTACTGCTCGCCGCGCCCGTAGCTGTGCTGATAAGCCGTGCTCCGGGGCTTGGTCTTGGCTTTCTCGCGGTCGGAGTGGGGTCTATGCTTGTGGGCACGCTGGTTCATCTCGTCACGTTGCCCGTGGAGCTCGACGCCAGCTTTAACAAAGCGCTTCCGATTCTCGAGCAAGGTAAATACTTGCATGATGGTGATCTGCATCATGCCAACCGTATTCTCAGGGCTGCTGCATTGACGTACGTTGCTGCATCGCTCGCGAGTTTGTTGAACCTTGGCCGGTGGCTCGCAGTCTTACGACGCTAGTTTCAGCCGCCAGTTCAATGCTCGAAAAGCTCGGGCGCAGCAACGACATTGTTTTGACGTGCGATTTAGCTTGACCAACCTGAAATCGCTCCTCAATATCGGCCTTATAAACGGGGCCTCATTTTTCAAAGATCAATAAATCATCAACATCGGATAACGTTTTGTAATTAAAGGTGCCTGTGACGGAATTAAATCAAAATGAGTGACCTAACGGCAAGGGATCCGAGACAGTGAAAGTCTGCGAAGAAATCAGAGCCCATCTTGCCGAAAGAAAGCTCGCTGTACTTGCAACGCAATCGGATGGTCAGCCTCATGCGAGTTTGATGGCATTTACTCCAGTGGATGACATAAAGCGCTTGTTATTTGCAACCTACCGCAAGACTCGGAAGTATGAAAGTATGATCAAGGACGGCCGTGCTGCGTTACTTATTGGCAGCGGGATTGAGCCATTCGAACAACAACGTGCGGGCCTCGTCATTACCGCACACGGGAATGTTTCTGGTGCCCCTAGTAATTCGCGTCAGTCCATGCTCAAGTCGCATATCCAGCGCCATCCTGAATTTGAGGAATATTTTTCATCGCAAGAGTGCGCATTGATTGTAATGGAAATATCCAGCTATCAACTCGTCACAAGCACAGATGGAGTCCGGTGGTACAGGCTAGATAGCGTATTGCAGGATCAAGAATGCGTTTAAGGCTAAACTTTTGCCGCCCTACAGGTCGTTGCAGCAGATATTTAGCCCGCTACCCATTTTTCTGCTGCAAAAAATACGTCGTCTCAAATGCAGCTGAATTCAGGCTTTAGGTATTTGAATTGCTGGCATTCTGTTTGTCTTAACTAAAACGTTCTATTTGGGCGTACAAATAGATATTTTGAAATTGAGTATCGTAAAGATGGCATTGACCAAAGAGAGTCAATCAAGAGTTATAGAAATGGCGTGGGAAGATCGAACTCCATTTGAAGCTATAGAGCGACAATTTGGCCTGAACGAATCTGAAGTCATTCGATTTATGCGTAGTAGATTAAGGAGTAGTAGTTTTCAAATATGGCGCTCTAGGGTATCGGGTCGCGCTACTAAACATCTCAAGTTACGT
>JBATGO010000251.1:0-1897 GCA_049665845.1 Pseudomonadales bacterium
GCTGCTGGCCGGCTGGCGGCCCGCTCCCGTCCTGATGGCCTTGCCATTCCGATCGCTTGTGCTTTTCGGCCCGCTTGCTTTTGTCGTCGTTGCCGTCCTCCCACTGCTGTCCGGGCGCGCCCTGCTGCAATATCCAACCGACAGTGCCGGTACACTGATCGTGCTTCTGGAGATTGCGGCGACTCTGTCAATCGGCCTGACGCTGTGCGCATTGTTTCTGAATGTCTCGGCAGACGACGGGGAGCAACCGTGACTGCGCTGCTGCCACTTGCGCTGACGGGCGTCGGGCTGTTCTGCCTCGGACTTCACGCACTGCTCACTCACCCACACCTGTTGCGCAAGATACTTGCCGTCAACGTGATGGGTAGCGGTGTCTTTCTGATTCTGGTCTCTCTGGCCAAGCGCTCGGATAGCCCGGTACCGGATCCGGTGCCGCAGGCCCTGGTGATTACCGGAATTGTCGTCGCCGTTGCCGCGACCGCATTGGCGCTGAATCTGATGTTGGGGCTGGCGGCCAGCAGCGGAAAGGCCGAGCTCGCAGAAGATCTGGATGAATAGTGCAGATGGCGCCAATCGTACTAACACTACCCTGGGGCGTTGCCCTGATCGTTCTGCCGGTCGTCGGCGCACTGGCCTGCTACCTGTTTCAGCGCGCGGCAAAAATCCTGGGCCTCATGACGGTCGCGGCCACTGCTTTGTCTGCGGCAGGCCTGGCCCTTCGGACAACCCGGGCCGGTAGTTATCATCATGCGGTCGGCGGCTGGGGCGCGCCGCTTGGCATAGAGCTGTATGCCGACGGATTGAGTGTGCTGATGCTGGTCGCGACAGCGATCGTGGCATGCGCAATCAGTTTCTATGCGGCGCGTCTTTTCGACGACAAAGAGCAGGCGCGCTTCTGGCCGCTATGGCTGTTGCTTCTGACCGCAATGAACGCCCTGTTCCTCTCCCGCGATCTGTTCAATCTGTACGTCGCGCTCGAACTGACCGGCCTTGCCGCCGTTGCGTTGACTGCATTGACAGGCAGCCAGGATGCATTGAGCGGCGCAATTCGCTACCTGCTGGCGACAATGCTCGGATCGCTGGCGTACCTGCTCGGCGTCGTGTTCATCTACCACGGTTACGGCACATTGGATCTGGCCATGCTCGGACAGCTTGTCGAGTCCAATCCCGTGACCTGGCTGGCCCTCGGCCTGGTGTCTGCCGGCCTTGGGTTGAAAACCGCGCTTTTTCCGCTGCATTTCTGGTTGCCGCCGGCGCATGCCAGTGCCACGCCACCGGTAAGTGCTGCATTGTCTGCACTGGTTGTCAAGACGGCTTTTTACGTTTTGCTGCGTTTCTGGCTCGAAATTTTTCCAGCGGAAGGCGCCGCGCCGGCCCGGCTTTTCGGATTGCTGGGGTGCGCCGCCGTTTTCTGGGGCGGCATCCAGGCTTTGCGCGCATGTCGACTGAAACTGCTGATCGCTTACTCGACCATCATGCAGGTCGGTTATCTTTTTATCGCTTTTCCGCTGGGCGTCCTGCTCGCGTGGCACGGAGCACTTTATTTGCTTCTGTCTCACGCTTTGGCCAAAGCAGCCATGTTCCTGGCGGCAGGAAATATCCTGTATTTCGGCGGGCACGATCGGATTGCCGACCTCGATCGCGTGGCGCAACGGCTGCCATTGACGATCGCAGCGTTTGCGCTGGCTGGCGTCAGCATCATGGGACTGCCGCCCAGTGGCGGTTTCGTCGCCAAATGGCTGTTGATTCAGGCATCACTGGATACCGGGCAATGGTGGTGGGTCATTCCGATTCTCGTCGGCAGCCTGGTCGCAGCCGCTTACGTATTCAAGGTTGTGGGGTTTGCGTTTACCCAGGCGGATGCACCCAAAGAAGCAAAATTGGTGCCGCTCAGCAT
>JBATGO010000252.1:0-3853 GCA_049665845.1 Pseudomonadales bacterium
GGGTAAATTCACTGCCATTCGCAAAGCTGCCGGATTCCAGCGTGAACGAAAATCCGTCTTCGACTTCGATCGTCTGCGGGAACACATCGGGCAATATGCCCTCTTTAACTACGACGCCGTCCGACCCGCGTGTGAGCGAATAATTAAAAACGCCGACGCCGCTCATGCTGAACTGGTAACTGCTGCCCACCAATGCCGACGGGTCATCGATCGCAACCGAAACCACCATGTTGTCACTGGCGCTGCCCGGCGGGTAAAGCACGCGGGCAAGCTGCATGTCGCGATCGTTCAACGAAGTAAACAGGTCGCCGCCCTGTACGCCATTCAGGTCTACACCCTGGCTATGCAAGGTATTGACGTTGTGCACCAGAAGCGTTTGCACGAGGCCCAGCTTGCTCGATACCTCGGCAAGCCCCTGTTCCCTGAGCTTGATATGGCCACCGAGTACACCTCCCGTCACTGAGCCACGAATGTCGGTGTAGCGCCCGTTGACATCAATAAAAAGCCCCACTTCAAAACTGTTTGCCTGCGTATCTGCAACCACGAGCCTATTGGTGTCCGCACCGAGCACCAGCGGCTGCCCGCCACCGATAAACACGTTGATGCTCTCGCCATCCTGTTTGATGGTCGAGAACGACACCTTTGCGGCCAGCTCGCGCAATAACCTGTCGCGCTGGTCGAGCAAATCATTGACTTCATCTTCAGTTGAAAACGTTTTCCCATCGATAATGCGCTGGTTGACGTTGGCGATACCATTAGCGAGGGCGTTGATTTCATCGACCACACCGACAATAACCTGCCCGGAAAGTGTCGACAGTGAATCGAGCTGGCCCTGTATACCCTGATAACGGTCAACCAGTCGACCGGCTTCACTGAGCACCTGTTGGCGCAGCGGAATCGAGGTCGGCGACTCGGACGCGCTCTGCAATGAATTGAACAGGCTGGTTAATACCGTAGCGATGCCGGTGTTGTCATCTGCCAGGAGTTGGTCGAGTTGCTCCAGCCCTTCACTGACTACGTCGATCTCAGCGGCACGCGTCGTATCGGTGATCACCTGGTTAACGACAAACTGGTTCGTAATGCGACGGATCGTCTGGATACCGACACCCGAGCCTACGAAGCCATCACCGGTAAACGTTGGCTGCCGCGTAGCGAAAATGGTTTCCTGTCGACTGTATCCTTCCACGCCAGCGTTGGCGATGTTGTGGCCGGTCGTTGCCAGCGCGGTCTGGTGGGCGGTAAGCCCGCTGATGCCGATGTCTAGCAGGCGGGTCATCGTGATATCGCCATTGCTACGGCTGCATCAGCCAGCAAGGTTGCGGGTGCATTGAATTCCGCTTCGCGCTCGGCAGCAATGCGTACCGCAATATCGTGAATTTTTTCAGCGTAGCGTGGGTCGGTAGCGTAACCCGCCTCCTGCAGCAGCATTGGATAGCTCGCGGGTACATCGCTGTGCGACAGCGCTTTTGCATAACGCTGGTTACTGTTTACGAAAGCCAGGTAGTCTGCAAAGCTTTCTGCGTAGGAGTCGTAAGCGCGAAAAGATGCCTCGACGTTTACCTTGCGCAAGCCAATATATTCGTGCGTAACAACTTTGGCGGTATCGCCCTGCCAGCCGCCCTGCGCCTTTATGCCAAACAGGTTATGGCTGTTCGCGCCATTTTCGCGCGCGATAACGTGCTCGCCCCAACCTGATTCCAGCGCAGCCTGTGCCAGCAGTATTTCAGCATCAACGCCCAGTGCTGCGGCGGCGCGCTCAGCAAGTGGGAACAATTCGCTGACGAAATTTTCGCGGTTTAATGTGTTCGCGGGCTCGCTTAATGAAGATGCCGTGAACGCAGCAGGCCGGACTGCGCCTGGCCTGCCTGGCAATGCAGAATCAGGCGATGACGCGCCTGCACCAGCATTGGCGTGGCGGTCGCTGTATCCATTACGCGTTAATGCCAAAGCAGATGGCAGAGCCACGCGGTCATTTAAAGCAGTGCTTACTGCCGATTGCTCGCTGGTCGCAGCGCCGTACCTGCCGGACATGTCCTGCGCAAAACGCCTGGCCAGGCCGAGGCCGTCATCCTGCACCAGCGACAGGCTTAGTTGCTCGTCGAGCATGCCCTGGTAAAATTCGATGTTTTGCGACTGCAGCAATCCACCCTCCGCCCACACGCGATTGGCGCTGCGCATGTTTTTTAACATCGCGTGCATCAGCAGCGACTCGAACTGCTTGCCTATTTCTGTATACGCGGCGCCTGCATCGACCTGCGCCAATTGGCTGATTTGTGCGAGACCGGCAAGGTCGTTGTAGTTCGCCTGCGCAGGGGCGCTTGTACTCCCGGCGAGCATCAGATCACCACGAGTTCGGCACGCAGTGCGCCCGCCTGTTTCATCGCTTCGAGTATTGCCATCAGGTCTCCCGGTGCTGCGCCAACCTGGTTGACCGCGCGCACAATTTCATCGAGGCGTGTACCTGCATTGAACAGGAACATGCGCGCGTCTTCCTGTTCTATTGCGATCGTCGTATCCGGCACAACCGCGGTTTCGCCGCCAGCGAAGGCGTTGGGTTGTGAAACACCGGGGTCTTCAGTAATCGTGACAGTAAGACTGCCATGCGTTACCGCAACCGGTGACACCCTCACCGACTGGCCAACAACAATTGTCCCGGTGCGCGAGTTGATGATGACCTTGGCGGCCTCCAGGCCCTGCTGTATATCGATATTTTCCAGCACGGAAACGTAGGTGACCCTATCGTCAGTTGACTTGGGCGCGGTCACCATGATCGACGAGGCGTCCAGCGCACGGGCGACTTCCGGCCCGAACAGCGTGTTGATCTGGTCGGCAACACGCTTTGCTGTGGTGAAATCCGAGCGATGCAGGTTAAATATAAGGTTGGTTGCGGTATCGAATCCGGTGTCGACCATGCGCTCCACAGTTGCACCGTTAGGGATCCTGCCTACGCTCGGTACGTTCACGGTAATACGCGAGCCGTCTGCACCCTCCGCACCGAATCCCCCGACCACAAGGTTGCCCTGGGCCAGCGCGTAGACCTGCCCGTCTGCGCCCTTGAGCGCGGTCAGCAGCAGGCTGCCACCACGCAGGCTTTTCGCGTTACCAATCGACGACACAGTGATGTCCACCGTCTGCCCCGGCTTGGAAAATGCCGGCAGTTCGGCGTGGACGGCAACTGCAGCTACATTTTTCAGCTGGTAGGTAAGGCCCGGCGGCAGCGTAATCCCGAACTGCTTGAGCATGTTGGAAAACGACTGCGTGGTAAAGGGCGTTTGCGAAGTCTGGTCACCACTGCCATCGAGCCCCACCACCAGGCCGTAGCCCAGCAAGGCGTTGGAGCGCACACCCGCTAGCGACGCGATGTCCTTGAGGCGGTCTGCCTGGGCAGGCGCTGTTGCCAGGCTGGAAAGCAACAATACCGGCAGCAGCAACATTATTTGTGTTCGTTTCATCCATTGTTCCATGCATTGCTTCATGATCGTCTGCTTATCCGGTTTGACTTTTCGTTTTGTGCCACGGTTAAAACGGCCAGTAACGTGAATTGAAGAAACGCGAACCCCAACCCTGGCGGCTTGCATCGGCCAGCTCGCCCGTGCCGCTGTAGGTGATGCGAGCGTCCGCGACCTTGGTTGAGGGAACGGTGTTGCTGGAAGAAATATCGTCAGGGCGTATCAGGCCCTTCAGGCGAATGAATTCCTGTCCGGTGGTCAGCGTCATCCATTTTTCGCCGCGAATCACCAGCAGGCCGTTCGGCAAAACGCCAGACACAGTAACGGCGATATTACCGCTCAGGCTGTTCTGCTGATCGGCCTCTCCCGAACCGTCGAAGCTGCGGTCCTGCGCGACACTGGTT
>JBATGO010000253.1:0-4029 GCA_049665845.1 Pseudomonadales bacterium
GAACATTGCTGCTGTGGGCGCTACTGCTTTCCGCAGTACTTTTGGCCACGCAAAATCTTCAATTCCATGTTCATGACGTCGACCATCACCCTGTCCATGCTGAAAACATTGCACCAGATATTTTGGAGCATGCCGAGCATAAACACATCAACATTGTTCATTTATCCATCGATATCTCACATTCCAATCACCATCAATCCGTAGTCGCAGAAATTGATACCGGGTCTGATCGAATCGCCCAGCAATCATCAAACAAGCTATCTCTATTGGATTTCGTCGCAATATGCGTGGCATTGATTGTTGTCCTAGGGCTGTTCTTCAAGACGCTATTAATCCGCAATGCTCGATTAGCACCGAAAGTCCACCAACTTCACCTGTCGCCCCCTCTACGCGCTCCTCCTCAGTGATAAAGAAGCCTCCGCTATAGCCTTCGCTGCCGTTGGCTTAGCCAAGGTGTTCGTTTAAAAGCACAAGTTTGTTTATCTGCTGCGCCATTTTAATGGCATGGCAGGTAGCGATATGAATCACACTGAGGAATATACGTGAACTTACCTGCATTTATTTTTCAATCGCGAGGCCAGAGGTTTATGGCGACGCACGCCTTATCACCTCCTGGTTCGACTGCATCGACCTGGCGAAGCTTCCTATTGCTTCTCCTGACTTTCGTATTGCTTTTTCTAGCTTTTGACCAGGCGTTCGCACACGGCATGTCTGAGGAGGAAAAGCAGTCAATTATTGACGGAGGTAACTGGAGTTATTTGTGGCTCGGCGCGACGCATATGCTGTCTGGCTACGACCACCTGGCATTCGTTTTCGGGATCGTATTTTTCCTGACTTCATTTCGGGACGTTGTTAAATATGTAACGGCTTTTACAGTTGGGCATAGCGTAACGCTGATTTATGCCACTTTTAACGCCATACAAATGAACTACTTGCTGATTGACGCAGTCATTGGTCTCAGCGTCTGTTATATCGCGTTTTCGAATCTGGACGGATTTCGCAAATACTTGAACATCAACCCGCCGAATATGCTGCTCATGATCGTGCTGCTTGGGCTGATTCATGGCTTTGGCCTTTCGACCAGACTGCAGGCCTTGCCACTGAATGAAGACCAGTTGTTGATGAACATCATTTCTTTCAATGTCGGCATTGAGCTTGGCCAGATCGGAGCCCTGGTGGTTATGTTGGTAATCATTTCAGCATGGCGGAAATCGCGGCGGTTCGAGGCTTTCAGCGCGGTTACTAACTACGGTTTGATACTGCTTGGAGCATTGCTGTTCCTGATGCAAATGCATGGCTACCAACACACTGCCAACGCCGAGGAATTCTCGAACGCAAAGGAAACGGTCGCGGGTCAAACTGGAACTGCTTCGCAAGTCGGTAATGAAGCCGGCCCGTGGAAGGAAACCTTGTCGATTTCCATTCCTGCAAGAAGTGACAAGGAGTTCAAGCTATATGTTGAGGAGGGGAATACCTTTCACTACGAATGGCAAACCAATGGCGAACCGTTGTTTTTTGACCTTCACGCAGAACCAATCAATGACACCAGCGGCTATTTTGAAAGCTTCAACGTTGACACAAGTAGCAATGATTCGGGAACTTTGTCCGCCCCTTTCAGTGGTATGTATGGCTGGTACTGGAAGAACAGTTCGCGCATTCCGGTTGTCATCACCCTCAAAACTAGCGGCGATTATCTCCACGCGGATGCATTAAGCGATTTACCGAAGAAACCTGAAGAACCTGCCCAACGCAAATCACATGAATCCATTTTTTGAAAATAGGAGTTACTTACTATGAACATTCGATCTACTGTTATTGCATTTCTATTTACCCTGTTCGCCGTGGGTGCGATCGCTGGCCCAGGGCATTCACATGAACCTGTCACGCAGGAAAAGGCAGAGCAGATTGCGAGCCGAATCGTATCAACCCTTGTTGAGAAAAAGGTTGTCGAAGATAGCTGGAAGTCGTCCGAGGTAAAAGAATCCGAGCAAAAGAACTTCGAAGGTCGGAAGGAATGGGTTGTCAGCTACCAGAATGATGCCGTAGAGGACCCCTCCATGCAAACGCTATATATCTTCCTGACTTTGAGCGGGGAGTATATTGCCGCCAATTACACAGGCGACTAATTTAGTCAAAATGCTGGCTATGGCTGCGCTCCTTTTGCTCACGGGGTGCGGCTAAGCCTCTGTGTGGGTTTAAAGAAAATATTGCACTATCTTAAAGGCAGAGATTGCTTAGATGATGTACTACGCGGTAAAGGTAGCCACTACGGTGGCCCTTATCATAGCCATTTCAGAGCTTTCGAAGCGAAGTACATTTGCTGGCGCACTTCTAGCATCTATACCGCTGGTGTCAGTAATAGCAATGTCCTGGCTCTATTTTGAAACCAAAGACGTTCAGCAAGTAAGCCAGCTGGCAGCGAGTGTGTTTTGGCTGGTTTTGCCATCACTAGCACTATTCTTGACCTTTCCACTACTGGTTAACATGAATTTTTCTTTCCCGACCGCATTGCTCACATCAATTGCAATTACTGTCGCCAGCTATTTTTTGATGATCTGGTTGCTCAACTATTTCGGGGTGCGCTTCTAACGTTTCGGATTAAGTTCGGTGTTAGACTTTCGGAAATCGTAACGCTGGCAATCATATCCCGTAGTCCGCTTTGCGGTGTAAGCAGCCGTACTTACAACCCTGAAAGTGAAACGGTGGCTATTCAGTGTCACGAAAATATATAACTATCTACTTTAGAATTTATCTGGTACTGTGATTTCGGCTAAGACTTTAGCTGAGGCAGTCTATGTTAAAGTACTCAATAATAATTTTTGCGGTTCTCTTCTTTTCTTCAAATCAGCCTGCATTCGGCATGTCATCGTTTCGGCATTTATTTGTCGAGCAAGCCGCCGAGACGCCTCAGGCTGAACTGTCCATTGACAACCTTCAGTTGGTTGGGAAAAAGCGCCTTGATCGAACGATATTTGAGTATGAATATCGCGCGGATATAGAAAATACCGGAGGCCCGGTCAGGTTTGTAACAGTAGAGGTTTCAAGCACTTCATCTACAACAATTGTTAATGATGCATCCCTCGATTTCGGGGATGTAAATGAAAATAGCACTGTCATAAGTACGGACACTTTTTCAATCCAACTCGACCGTAGGGTGCCTTTCGATCGAGCCAATCTTTCCTTTGCAATATCTTCAACACCCCTTGCCAGTTTTCCTAACGGCGTAGCCGCTGGAGATGTTGAGCAGACGTCAGTAATTCTTTGGGCGAGAGCCGCATTCACGGGAATAGTAAGATTCGAATATGGTATTGATCCTGCCTTTCAGGGCGCTGGTTTCATAGAAAGGGAGGTTGAATACTTCGGTGAAGGAGATAATTTTTTCGATGGTGTTGATGCGGATAACTCGCCTCCTGTCAAGGTTGAGTTGACCGAATTGATTCCCGGAACGCAATATTATTATCGTGCCTGTCGCGATAGTTGCCCGGCAGATATTACGGAGGGGACTGAAGTCCATGGGCGTTTTCGTACGCCGCACTCAGATGGCAATAACGGGCTGCGTTTTGGCGTAACCTCGTGCTTTGATGGAAATAAAAGGCCTTTTGTAGCCATCAAAAATGTTCCCGGAAATGTCGTCAGTCAGGATCTCGACTTCTTTGTGGCACTGGGTGATACCACTTACGCTGATAATCCCGATGATTTTACAGAGGGCCCTGCAAAAAATTTAAAGAAATTTCGTAAAAAGAACGAACTCGTTTACAAGCAACTGAACTCTCTTTCCTATTACATTGACGAAAGCCTGGCCAGCGAGCCGCTAAATGATAATTTCTTTTCTTTGGCCCGTGAATCGACAGCTTTTTATTCGATGATCGATGATCATGAAGTTATTAATAATTTCTCGGGCGGCGTATTAGCCAAGCGCCAGCTGGCTACGCCTGAATGTAATAGGGAAATCCTGGGGGACGGGGATCTAGGGAAATGTTTCTGCAATGACGACCTGGATAATGACGGCGTGGTCGATAACCCGCTGTT
>JBATGO010000254.1:0-12439 GCA_049665845.1 Pseudomonadales bacterium
GCTCCGGCTCAGGTTCCGGCAAAGGCTCGGGCAGCGGTTCCGGCTCAGGTTCCGGCAAGGGCTCGGGCAGCGGTTCCGGCTCAGGTTCGGGTAAAGGCTCGGGCAGCGGTTCTGGCTCAGGTTCCGGCAAAGGCTCGGGCAGCGGCTCTGGCTCAGGTTCGGGCAAAGGCTCGGGCAGCGGCTCTGGCTCAGGTTCGGGTAAAGGCTCGGGCTCAGGTATCGCCTCAGGCAAGGGCTCTGGCGAGGACATGCCAATGGACGATATGGATCCGAAACTGCCTAACGAAGACGATATCGAGATGTAACCACGCTTGACTCTTCGAAAAGCAGCCTGGCTGCAATAAAGAACCCGGGTAGCGCTTGCTACCCGGGTTTTTTTGTCCGCTCTTCAGGCAGCCTGGTAACTGTGCCTGCCGTCGGTCTCATTGAACCGCTATACTTTTGTTTCTGTTTTACAAGAACCCAGGTTCGGAAAAATTTACACCGAATAACCAATGAGCCAAGCAAAGCCAACAATAACGAACGACTTCCTGCGCTCCTGTATCGATCTGCAGCGCAAAAAGATCTTCGCGATTCTCAGTTTCAGTTTTGTCGTCAATTTACTGATGCTGACGATCCCGCTTTACATGCTGCAAATTTTCAACCGCGTGCTTCCAAGCCGCAGTCCCGACACGTTGATCTTCCTTACGCTCATAGTCGGTTTTTGCCTGTTTACACTGACGCTACTCGAAAATACACGCCAATCTGTTCTTTCCCGGCTCGGTTCCTGGCTCGACAAACGCCTCGGCGGTTTCGTACTTAGTGGCTCGATCAGCCGCTCGGTTGACAAATGCAGGCCAAGTTCCGCACAAGGCCTTAGAGACCTTGCCACTATTCGAAGGCTTTTCTCTAATGGCGCGATTTTTCCTATTCTGGACATACCCTGGACCCCGCTTTTCCTGCTGGTGCTTTTCATGTTGCACCCGGCCATTGGCGCTATAACATTGGCCGGATCGATACTCCTTTTTTGTCTTGCTTACTACAACGAAGTAAGTACGCGGGCCCTGACGCTCAAAGCAAGCGATTCATCTGCTGCATCGCTGCGTTATGCGGCGTCTGTGTTGCGAAATGCTGACGCAATACAGGCGATGGGCATGCGCAATGGCGTCATCGCGACCTGGGATAAACAGCACAACCGAAACGTCGAGCTTAATTCGGAGCTCCAGCAGCGAAACCATAAGGCAACATCGATCTCACGGTTCATCAATGTAATGCTGAGCGTCGCTGTGATCTTTACCGCAGCATGGCTGGTGTTGAATAACGCACTGACGGCAGGCGGGCTTATCGCCAGCATTCTACTTATGCGCAGGGCAGTTGCGCCCGTAGAGCGATCGATAAGCTCGTGGAAAATACTGCAGAACGCTCGGGCCGCTTTCAAAAATGTTGATCGAAGGCTGAATCTTGCTCCGGAATTTTCCAAACATCCGCCACTGCCCTTACCTGCCGGCTACCTCAGCGTAAGAAATGTTTCGTTCAGTTACAGCAATCGAACCACACCGACATTACAAAGCGTCACGCTAAAAGTTCATCCCGGGGAAGTTATCGGCCTTACTGGCAATACCGCAGCAGGCAAATCCACACTCGGCCGACTCATAGTTGGACTCGCAGAACCCGACTCCGGCTATGTCCGGCTCGATGGAATCGACGTTTCGCGCTGGCGAGAGGAGGACATCGGCCCGCATATTGGATACCTCCCTCAAAGCAGCGAACTTTTTGCCGGTACAGTTGAAGAAAACATTGCACGCATGGGCAGTGTTATCAGTGAAGAAGTGATGAAAGCTGCACAAATGGCTGGCGTGCATGAAATGATTTTGCAGTTTCCGCACGCATACAGCACAGAGATCGGTGAAGATGGCTCTTTCCTGTCGGCGGGCCAGCGCCAAAGAATAGCCCTGGCGCGCGCTGTATATTTGGGCCCTAAATTACTAGTGCTTGACGAGCCTGATGCCAACCTTGACGTTGAAGGAAAAATCGCGCTCGCAAGCACCATTGAAATAATGAAATCAAGAGGTGCGATTATCGTTTTTATCTCGCACCAGGAAAAAGTCCTGCGCTTCGCCGATACTGTGCTCAGGCTTCGAAAGGGAAAAGTCACCATGGACCTTAAATTCGACTCAACCAGGCAGGTCTCACCGGATACGAAAGAGCCTGCTGCCAAATCGGCAGCGGACTTAAAAAAACACGCTTTGTAGGATAGCGGCAAAAGAAAATGAATGTTTCATCTGTTCAATTAACGGACTTTACCGACGAAGATAAAAATGTCGCTCGCGCGCAAATCCTCGCGGGCTACTTGATCATCTGCTTTTTTGCGCTGTGCGTAATCCTGTGGTCCGCGTTGGCGCCGGTTTCCAGCGCAGCGGTTGCCAAGGGCGTTGTAGGCAAGGATGGCTATCGAAAAACTGTTCAGCACCTGGAGGGCGGCATCATAAAGGAAATCCTTATAAAGGATGGCGACAATGTTGCGCGCGGTGACACACTCATAATTCTGCAAGCCGTACAAAACAGATCAGATCACGACTTGCTGAATAAACAAAAAATCATAGCGCTCGCCAAGCAGGCTGGCCTCGTAGCAGAGCTTGAGGAACGCGAGCCCGATCTGGATTTCTTGCCGGATGGACTTGCCATCGAAGACCTGGATCCTTCAGTCCGGGCAACAATCACCGGCTACCTTGCCGCCGCCAAAAGCAGGCTGCAACTCCATCGCGACCAACAAGACCTTATCGACAAGCGCGAAAAACAGGCCAACCAAAAAATTGCTGCCCTCGCGAGCGAACGACTCGCGATTGAGAAACAGCGGCAGGTTCTCGCCGAAGAGCACCAGAAGTACAAGGAATTCGAAGCAAAAGGCCTGGTTACTCGTGCGCAAGTTTTTTCTCTACAGCGAGACCGCACCGAAATTGAATCCGATCGCAGTGCCAACCGCGTGTCGGTAGAAAACACCAAGCAGGAAATTAATAATCTGGCAATGGAAAAATCGGAACTTCAGGGTGCGCGTGCAAAACGGATCAGTAATGAACTTGATGATATACGCTCTACGTTGGTAGATCTTGATGAGAAACTGTCCGCCACTCGGGACAGGCTGGACAGAACCACAATCAAGGCACCCCTGGATGGCATCGTGGTAAATCTGTCAGTCAATACAGTTGGCGGTGTTATAAAACCAGGCGATGCTTTGCTCGATATCGTTCCGGCTACGGGTGACCTGGTCATAGACGCTAGGGTCAAAGTTGCCGATCGAGATACCATTCGTGTCGGCCAATCTGCCGAAGTACGTTTTACCGCTTTCAATCAAAGGTTAACCGCTCCGGTTCCCGGGACTGTAAAACTCATCTCAGCCGATGCGCTTTCCGAGCAAGGTAATTCGGGTGATATCGAGTCGTATTACAAAGCCACGATCCAGCTTGATGAAGACCCGTCGACAGTTTTGGGCGAAGGTACTGTTTATCCGGGCATGCAGGCGGATGTCATGATTATTACCGGAAAACGTACCGCGCTTCAATATTTCCTGAAGCCAATAACACGCAGCTTTCAGCAAGCGTTTCGTGACGAATAGATTTTTTTAACCGGCTTTCGACAAAACAATGGGCAAATCCAGGACAGGAAAAAATACGCAATCTGATGTCGATGTAGAGTTTGACCCTGAACTGGCAAAAAAATGCGAAAAGCTACTTGGGCAAAAAGTTGTGGGGATGGAATACCCCGGTGGAACTTCTCGCGACTCCGTCAAAATTTTGCTCGAAGACGGAAGCACAGCTTTCGCTTCCACCAGATCCCGCAGTGCGCGCGCTGGAAACGAGCGCAGGGTGCTCAATGCGCTGGCGGCTGCCGATGCCAATGCTCCGAAATTATTGGCCAGCGACTCGAAACGCCTGCTGATCCAGCAAGCAATTCCAGGCGTCAGACTTACCGAAGCGCTGCATAACAAAAAAGACGCCTATATAGCGTTGAGACTCAACAATGCTGTTGAAAGCCTTGCCTGTATCCACGCCGTCGGCTCAGCGCAGGGGCTGGACGAATCCATGACGCCGCTGGGCGACACACCGGGCTGGCTACGCGGCCTGCTCGAACGGCCGGCAATTATCGGCAACTTTTTCGGCATAAATGTACCTGCCTTTGATACAAATGCCTTGCAGGAAATTTTGAAGCTTCGCAAGCCTCGCTTTGTGAAGTGGGATGCGCGGCCCGGCAATGCGATTGCAAGGCCGGATGATGAGATTTTCTGGATCGACTGGGAGCACAGCGGTACGCGTAACCGCCTTGATGACCTGGTCTGGCTGCTGGCAGACGAGTGGGTGCCCGAGCGGCCCGACATTGAGCAGAAACTGCTTGATACATATCTCGAGAAATTTCGCGACGACCTGTCGCCCGAAGATGCCCACAGGTATTTTCATGCTCTGGGCGTTTTCCACCTTTGCATCCGCATGGGGCTGATATTCCGCTACAAAAAGGATGGCAAATGGTGGAACTACCAGAAATGCCTGGCAGGAGACAAGGTCGGCGTTACCCGCAGGAACCTCCGGCGTATTTGCCGCCGCGGTGAACGATGGGCAGCCATGAATGTCGAAACGCATGCACTGTCCGACTGGTTCGCCAGCATGGGCGCGTTTGCGAAATAGCACAGCCCCAGGCTTTGCTACGCCGCCTCCGGAGCAATATTCGATTATCATTGCACGCACTTTGCAATGCGAATTATGCCTCGTTGCTGTTACAATTCCGAAAAATAATTTATAGAGATTCAAGTTGGATATCCAGACACTACGCTTCGTTATCATTGCCGCCGTCCTTTACGGTGTTTTTCATTGGGCGTACCACCAGGTGCCTGACGACAAACTCAAAACGGTTATTTACCCGAATGTTATCGGTCACGCTGCCGCAAAGGTCATTAATACCGTGACGCCCGACCGTAATGTGCGGGTGAATGACAATTCCATTATTTCGCGCAAGGCTGTGCTTAACATTGTGCGCGGCTGCGACGGCTCTGGCGTCTGGTTTATGCTGATGGCTGCCGTGCTCGGCTTCGGAGGGCGAATAAAACATGTGCTCGCCGGCCTCGTGCTTGGTACGTTCGTGGTATATGCAATTAACCAGGTTCGAATCATCGGCCTGTATTACCTGGTGGAGTGGAATCGAGCCTGGTTTCCGGCTGTGCATACCTATTACGCACCTACGCTGATAATATTCCTGATCGCCGCGTTCTTCCTGTGGTGGACACGCTGGTCAATGCAATCGAGCAAGGTGAGCAAGGCGAGCAAGGCGAGCAACAACGAAAACACATGAAGCACACGCATATGACCCTGCTCCGCGCATCGCAAAAATTAAGATCATGACAGGAAGCCTCTATTTGCGCCTGGCATTTAAAGCCTTCATTTTCTGGCTGCTTTTTTCACTGGCCGGCTTTTTCTGGGGCGACAAGCTCATCAGTTTGCTGACACCAATGTACGAATGGACTATCGAACAGGCCAGCAAAAATTATCATGCCGACGTTCACCTAAATGATGATGCTGAACGCAAAGTGATTTTAGCGGCGACCGCTTTGCGCAATATCGTGATCGTACCGGGCAGGGATCTGGAAGCCGGGAAAACAATTGAAGCCAGTATCACTGTGCTGCACGCGCTGGTGCCGTTGGTCATATTGCTGACAACACTTGTTGTTTACCCGCTAAAAAATTCGCGGCAACGCATAGCTCTGCTTTTGCTTGGGATTCCAGCGCTGTTACTGGTTTCGATACTAACGGCGCCACTCCAGTTACTGGGTAATCTTGAAATCGGTTTTATGAATGCAGTGCAAAAGCTCGGTTATAGCAAGGAAGTACCGTGGGTTATAGACTGGATGCTGCTTACGGAAGGAGGTGGCAGATGGCTGATACCGCTACTGGTGGGCATACTGTGCGGTGCTGCTGTTGGAAAGTTTTTACCTGCCAAAACGAACACCCCCGAAACAGACTGTAAACAGGCTTAAACTATTCTTTTTTATCCGGATCCTGGCTTGCCGCGTTCGCTTCTCCCGTCCCCGCGTCCTCGATGTCCCTGCGATTGTCGACCTTGATATCACCACTGACGACCTGCCAGAAGTTACCGATTTGTTTTGCGAGATCCAGCCCCATGGAGCGACGCGCGCTGCGACCTTCATCAGGGAAAAATTCCTTGATATCGATATCCAGGATTTTTTCGTATTTGCGAATGGTTCGTTTGCTGTGCACGAGCAATAGCACTTTCCAGCCAAAGTGATAACCGATCATCAGCATGCCCAGCGCCTTTTCCAGCTCTTCGAGTGAGCCGGAAAAATTTGCAACCGCAAAACCCGCTTTGTCGAACGCGGCAACCTTCTCTTCGTCTGACATGTTCGCCAGCGCCGCAAGGTTTTGTTCCAGGCGATCAGATTTTTGCATAGGCGGTAGAGACAGTGACCTGCCGCAGCTCTTTCGTTTAATTATAGCGCTTGCGGTATCGTTGCAGCGAAAACGGCAACAGGCACATCAAGCGTTAACAATCACCATATTGAATTGCGCGCTGGCGCAAAAAATTCTGCTATCCTGCGCACATTCTACAACTACAGCGCCCGGCTAATAACGTAACTGCGCCGGGGCGCAGACTTTATCGATCTAGACGAAAACGGGCTACACACGATGGAACCACTGTCTTCCGTACTTCTCACTTTCGCCGCCCTGACTTTGGCAGCGAGCTGGATTATGCTCATCATCACCGCATCAAATGAAGACTTCACCTGGGGTCTTTGTTCAGTTTTTATACCGCCACTGGCTTATCTTTATGCGCTTTTCGAGTGGGAAAAAGCTGGCGATGCCATCAAGATGGCCGCGGTTGGCCTGCTTTTGCTGGCACTGGGGCTGAGCTGAATAGCTCGCTCAAAGCGCGTCTTCGTGCCCGGTCGCCCGGTCACCGCAGTCTCTCCAGACCAACCTGAAGCTCGCAGCGCGCAAACAATCACTGCCTTACCGATCACCCGATAATCCTGCAAAAAAAAACGCGTCGCACAACTCGGCTCGACGCGTTTTTACACTTTTGGCCCACGACAGGATTTCCGCCGCCGCTACCGCGGCCAGTACTGAATTCCGCCTGCCTACAACAGGCGATTTCGTCGCCAGGCAGCCAGGAAACTGGCAGTGATGTAATAACTGTAGATAAACATTGGCAGCTTCTCAAATCTGCCATGCAGTTGCAGCGCCAGTTTGCCCTGCAGTCGACACTAGAAAGGAATATCTTCGTCCCAGTCCTCAGTGCCTGATGCTGTTGCTGGCTGCTGTGGCGACTTGGCAGCAGGCCTTGACCCACCGCTGAACTGCGAGTCACCGCCCTGCGACGCGTCGCCACGGCTGTCGAGCATCTGCATTTCGCTGGCGACAATCTCGGTGGTGTAGCGATCCTGCCCGCTCTTGTCCTGCCACTTGCGCGTGCGCAGGGAGCCCTCGACATAAACCTTCGAGCCTTTTTTCAGGTATTCACCGGCGATTTCGCCGAGGCGGTTAAAGAACACAACCCGGTGCCATTCGGTGCGCTCCTGTGGCTCGCCTGTATTCTTGTCTTTCCAGCTTTCACTGGTTGCGATGCTGACGTTTGTTATCGCAGCACCTGCACCGGAAAAGCGCGTCTCGGGATCCTGCCCGCAATTGCCTATCAAAATCACTTTGTTTACTCCACGCGCCATGATTGCTCTCCTCTCGCTGTTTGAAATTGGTCGATTACCCAGTTCTTCTGGCGACGGGTCAATATAAACGATTGTTCAGCCCTTAGCCAGCTACAGCCGAGCTGCAGGCCCGTTTTGCCTTACCGAAACCGGCGGTTTACCTGGGTGCTGCACACTTCGTATACTGCGCCGTTTGCCTCTGCGTTTCGTATGCATGCCCACCGACAGAGCCTGGACCTCCCATAAATGGACACAATAGCTGTACGGGGTGCTCGCACCCATAACCTGAAAAACTTTGACCTGGTGCTGCCGCGCGACAAGTTCATTGTAATAACAGGGCTCTCGGGATCCGGCAAGTCTTCGCTGGCTTTCGATACGCTGTATGCCGAAGGGCAGCGGCGCTACGTGGAATCGCTATCGACCTACGCCCGGCAATTCCTGTCGCTGATGGAAAAACCCGACGTCGACCATATTGAAGGCCTGTCGCCGGCGATTTCTATCGAACAAAAATCCACTTCGCACAATCCACGCTCCACGGTTGGCACGATTACCGAGATCTACGATTACCTGCGCCTGTTGTACGCGCGCGCGGGTACACCGGAATGCCCGGACCATCACATTGCACTGGAGGCGCAAACAGTAAGCCAGATGGTCGACGATGTACTTGCACTGCCTGCCAACACCAAGCTCATGCTGCTCGCACCGGTAATCAAGGATCGCAAGGGCGAACACCTGAAGCTATTCGAAAAACTGAAGCAGGAAGGCTTCGTACGGGTACGCGTCGATGGCGAAGTCCACGATATCGATGAAGCTCCCATACTCAAGAAAAACCAGAAACACACTATTGAAGTTGTCATTGACCGCTTCAAGGTACGGGAAGACCTGAAGCAGCGCATCGCGGATTCGTTCGAAACTGCGCTGCGCCTCGCAGAAGGTATCGCCTGCGTTGCATTCCTGGACGGCGATCACGAAGACCGGCTTTTCTCTGCCAACTTCGCCTGTCCAAGCTGCGGCTACAGCATTAGTGCGCTGGAGCCACGTATGTTTTCTTTCAACAATCCGGCCGGCGCCTGTCCCGAATGCGACGGCCTGGGCGCGCGACAGTATTTCGACCCCGAGCGCATCGTGCAGCACCCTGAATCAAGCCTGTCCGAAGGCGCGATACGCGGCTGGGACAAACGCAGTATTTACTACTTCCAGTTACTCACATCGCTAGCCGGGCACTTTGGCTTCGATATCGACCAACCCTTTGAAGTGCTCAGCAAGAAGCATCAGCAGTTGCTGTTGCACGGCTGCGATGAGCCCATCGTGTTTTCCTATATCAACGACCGCGGTGATATCTACAAACGCACGCACGCCTTCGAAGGCATCATTCCCAACATGGAAAGGCGTTTCCGCGATACGCAGTCGCAGGGTGTGCGCGATGAATTGGCAAAATTTATCAGTACCCAGCCCTGTTCGGCCTGTGAAGGTTCACGCCTGCGCAGGAGTGCGCGGCATGTATTCATCAACGATATCAACCTGCCAGCAGTTAGCGCGCTACCGATTGCCGAGGCATACGATTATTTTGCGCAGTTGAAATTACCAGGCAAGCGCGGCGAGATTGCAGAGAAAATTGTCAAGGAAATTGGCGAGCGGCTGGAATTCCTGGTCGACGTCGGGCTGAACTACCTGACCCTGGATCGCAGTGCCGACAGTCTTAGTGGTGGCGAAGCGCAGCGCATTCGCCTGGCCAGCCAGATTGGTGCAGGCCTGGTCGGCGTTATGTACATTCTCGATGAGCCGTCTATCGGCCTGCACCAACGCGATAACGAGCGGCTGCTGAAAACACTGACCAAGCTGCGCGACCTCGGTAACACGGTCATCGTGGTGGAGCACGATGAGGATGCGATTCGCAGTGCAGACTACATCGTCGATATCGGGCCCGGGGCGGGTGTGCACGGCGGCGAGATTGTCGCCAAGGGTTCGCTGGAACAAATCAAGCGCGCGCCGCGATCGATTACCGGGCAATATCTTTCCGGTAAAAAAGCGATCGCGGTTCCCTCCAGCAGGATAAGTGCACAGCCAGGACACTACCTGAGGTTGCGGGGAGCGAGCGGCAACAACCTGCAGGCTGTCGACGTGCAAATACCGCTGGGCCTGCTGACCTGTGTAACAGGCGTTTCGGGTTCGGGTAAATCCACCTTGATCAATAACACTGTCTATCCTGCCGCGGCGATCGCACTGAATGGCGCCACGACGCTGAAGCCCGCTGCACACGAAGCCATTGAAGGCCTCGACAAGCTCGACAAGTGTATCGATATAGACCAGAGCCCGATCGGGCGTACACCGCGTTCAAACCCGGCTACCTACACCGGTATCTTCACGCCTGTGCGCGACCTGTTCGCCGGCACACAGGAAGCGCGTGCGCGCGGCTACAAGCCCGGGCGCTTCAGCTTTAACGTCAAGGGCGGGCGTTGTGAGGCCTGCCAGGGCGATGGCGTGACCAAGGTCGAGATGCACTTTCTGCCGGACATCTACGTCGCCTGCGATGTCTGCAAGGGCAAGCGCTACAATCGCGAAACCCTCGAAGTGCTCTACAAGGGCAAATCGATTGCCGATGTTCTTGAGATGACGGTAGAAGACGCGTTGGGGTTTTTTACCGCGATTCCCGCCGTTGCAAAGCGCCTGCAAACACTGATGGACGTGGGGCTAAGCTACATCACGCTCGGACAGGCAGCGACGACGCTGTCCGGCGGCGAGGCACAGCGTATCAAGCTCGCCAAGGAGCTCTCGAAGCGCGACACGGGGCAAACGCTTTACATCCTTGATGAGCCCACCACCGGGCTGCACTTTGCCGACATCGAGCAATTGCTGAGTGTTCTGCACCACCTGCGCGACAAGGGCAATACCATCGTGATCATCGAGCACAACCTCGACGTAATCAAAACCGCCGACTGGATTATCGACCTCGGGCCAGAAGGCGGCAGCGGCGGCGGGCAGGTTATTGCCGAGGGTACGCCGGAATACGTCGCGACACTCAAGCATTCGTTTACCGGGCAGTTTCTTGCGCCGTTGCTTGGTATTGCTGCAACAAAAACCAAAAAGAAACCGAGGTCTCGTAAACCCGCGCTGGAAATTGCCAAATAAACTGCGCACTTACAGCCTCCCAGTACACGATGGCGTCGCTACGTGCCAGCTGCAAGCGCTTGCCTATTCATGACCGTCCGGCGGCATGGACGCCGCCGGCGAGCGTACACGGACGTATTTACAGCGTGTCATGAATAGGCAATCGTTTGCGGCGGGATACTTAACGGCGTTTTCGGCTTTTTTCGCCACACATAAAAAAACCGCGAATCAATCGCGGTTTTTTTATCAATCGTTAACGAACTATTTATCGTCGTCGTCAAAATCAAAATCGTCGTCAAAATCAAATGCATCGGTTTGCGGCCGGTCGACCAGCTCGACAAACGCCATCGGCGCCTTGTCACCAGTGCGGTACCCGCACTTGAGAATACGGATATAACCACCGGGCCTGGTTTCGTAGCGCGGGCCAAGCTCGCTGAACAGTTTGCCGACCATCTCCTTGCTGCGGGTGCGATTAAAAGCGAGACGTCGATTCGCAACACTGTCGCTCTTTGCCAGCGTGATCAGCGGTTCGGCAACGCGGCGCAATTCCTTGGCTTTGGGCAGCGTGGTACGAATCAACTCGTGCTCGAACAGCGAGTTGGTCATATTGCGGAACATCGCCTTGCGATGCGGAGCGTTGCGGTTGAGTTGCCTGCCAGCGTGACGGTGGCGCATGCTAATACCCTAATTAAATCGTAAGCGGTTAAAAAACTAGACCAGCAGCTTGTCGTCGCTGCGCAGCGTTGACGGCGGCCAGTTATCGAGACGAAGACCCAGCGACAGACCGCGCGAAGCGAGCACATCCTTGATCTCGGTGAGCGACTTCTTGCCGAGGTTGGGTGTCTTCAGGAGCTCGACCTCGGTGCGCTGCACCAGGTCGCCAATGTAGTAAATGTTTTCTGCTTTCAGGCAGTTTGCCGAACGCACCGTGAGTTCCAGGTCGTCGACCGGGCGCAGCAGCACCGGGTCGATTTCCTCTTCCTGTTTTGCCGGCTCCAGTTCTTTCTAGCCTTCAAGGTCAACAAAGACCGCCAACTGCTGCTGAAGGATAGTTGCTGCGCGGCGAATCGCTTCTTCGCTATCGAGCGTACCATTCGTTTCAAGGTCGATAATCAATTTATCGAGGTCGGTACGTTGCTCAACACGCGCGCTATCGACTTTGTAGGACACTCTGCGTACCGGGCTGTAAGATGCATCAAGTTGCAAGCGACCAATGGCCTTGGTTTCTTCGTCGTCTGTCTGGCGAGAATCAACCGGCTGATAACCGCGACCTGTAGTCACCGTCAGTTTCATCGACAGTTTACCGCTGTCATTCAGGTGCGCGATAACCTGGTCCGGGTTTTTGATTTCAACTTCGTGGTCGAGCTGGATATCTGCTGCGGTGACTACGCAGGGACCCTGCTTCTCAAGCTTCAGTACAGCTGATTCGCGATCATGCAAAACCACGGCGACGCCTTTGAGATTCAACAGAATCTCGATGACATCTTCCTGGGCACCTTCAATCGCACTGTACTCGTGCAACACACCATCGATTTCAACTTCACTGATTGCAGCCCCTGGCATTGACGACAGCAGGATTCTGCGCAAGGCATTACCCAGCGTATGACCAAAACCACGCTCCAGGGGCTCCAGGGTAATCTCGGCCCGGGT
>JBATGO010000255.1:0-6456 GCA_049665845.1 Pseudomonadales bacterium
GGGGTCGCCTCCTCGGTTTTTTCCTGGCCGCTTTCTTCTTCAGCCATGACTTGTCTCCAGTTGGCACAGCTGCACTGCGCCAAGATTCCGTCACATTCGATGGCAATCGCTACCTGTATTGCCTTGACAAGCAATCCGCAGGCCAGTTACCTGCCTGGATCCACGCCTGGCGCCCCGGCATCGCCTGCTGGTGCAAAAACCGCAAGCGCGGGCGTTGCGAGAGCCGCGTTAACGGGCGGCGCGATTGGCGCAGCCTGCCTGAATTTGTTAAAACAGCGCGCCAGCATGGCCTGCCACTGGGCACTCCACTGCATTGCAACGCAATGCAATGCGATGCAATGTAAAGCAACGCGCTTAACTCAAACGGGAACACGCAATGAACGAACTGCTATCGGTGGAAAACATCGCCAACCTCGGCGTACTGATTTTTTTGCAAGCCGTACTCGGCTTTGACAACCTGCTGTACATCTCTATCGAATCCCAGCGCGCGCCGGTCGCGCAGCGCGCCCAGGTGCGCCGCGCCGGCATCATTATTGCGGTGGCGCTGCGTGTCGTTATGCTGGCAGTCATGGTGCAATTGCTGGCTTCGCTCACGGAGCCGCTGTTTCACGTCGAGTGGACCGGTGTCGTGGAGGGCTCCTTCAACTTTGCCGCAATCGTTTTCCTGCTCGGCGGTGTCTTTATCATCTATACCGCCGTCAAGGAAATTTCGCACCTGCTCTCGCTGCCCGACCTCAGCGTCGACCCGCAGCAGAAAGCCCACAAGCGCGCTTCCGTCGTAATTGCACAAATTGTGTTGATGAACCTGGTTTTCAGTTTTGATTCCATCCTGTCGGCAATCGCAATCACCAAGGTTTTCTGGGTACTGGCTACCGCAATCATAGGCTCCGGCATCGCCATGCTGCTGCTGGCCGATACCATGGCCGAATTTATCCAGCGCAATCGCAAGTATGAAGTGCTGGGGCTGTTCATCCTGATGATTGTCGGCATCGTGCTACTTGGCGAGGGCGGCCATGTATCGCACCTTACGCTGTTTGGCTACCCGGTCGAACCGATGGCCAAATCGACGTTTTACTTTTCTATCGCTGTGCTGGTGTTTGTTGATATTATCCAGTCGGGATACCAGCGCAAACTCGATCGCATCCGCGCGCTGCAGCAAAATAACAGCGCAGCTGCTGCAATCAATTAGTGACGAGCGACCCGATACAGCAAGGGCAACGGGGCGAGCCAGCCACAGGATCGTGCGGCTCACCTGCCGCAACGCCTACGACAACTTGCCAGACCTGTTATGCAGCGCATTGATATAGACAAACAGCTGAGCCTGGAGCTGCTGCGCAACGATCACGCTGCGCAACTGGCCGCACTGATAGACAGCAACCGTGATTTCCTGCGCCAGTGGCTGCCGTGGCTGGACCTGAATCGCTCAGTCGCCGACAGCAGCCAGTTCATCCAGGAGACCATGCGCCAGCATCGCCTCGGCACCGGCGTGCAATACGCCATTGTCGAACGCACGGCGGCACAACGCGTCATCGGCGTGATTGGATACACTCGCATCGACAAACACAACCGCACGGGCAAACTTGGCTACTGGATTGACCAGGTCCGCAGTGGCGAGGGAATCGCCAGTCGCAGCGTGGAGCATATGCTGCCGCTGGGATTTGGCGAACTGGAACTACACAAGATTGAAATTCATTGCAGCGTGCACAACCGCCGCGCCCGCGCCCTGGCAGAGCGGCTTGGCTTTGTCCACGAAGCAATCCTGCGCGATTGTGAACTGCTGAATGGCAAATACGTGGACCACGCCATCTACTCGCTGCTGGCAAGCGAGTACCGGGCTAATGTCCCAGCAGGGACGTAGCCGCCGGTACTTGCCTGGTGTGCATTGCTAAGGAGCAAACCGGCATGCCTGCAAACCCGGGGAAGGTGGGACGCAGCAGTGGGTGAAATGGCAAACACAGACGCGCTGTACACTGCGGTTGCCGCCGTGCTCATCGATATTCGGGCAGAGATGGCGGCGCTGCAACTGTGGCAGAGCGAACGCCCCAGCGAAGCAGCGCTGGCCAGTGACACGCCCTTTTGTATCGACACGCTGGAATTTACCGAGTGGATCCAGTTTGTTTTCCTGGAGCGCATGCACGCCATAATCGAGGCTGGCGCACCACTTCCCGGAAGTTGCGATATTGCGCCGATGGCGGAAGCCTATTTCAGCGAGGGATCGATGTGCCCTTACGGGCTGATCAGCAGGCTTAAGCAAGTTGACGACCTGCTATCCGGTCGCGTCGAAGCCAGCTGCTCGCGAGCCAGGCTGTCTTCCTGACTGCCTTGCACGTTAATCGGAGGCTCAGGCGCCGGGCGCGGCGAACTGTATACCCTTTTTCTGGTAGGCCTGCATGCGGATACCAAACGCGCCATCGACATGCGCACGCTTGATGAAATTGTCCTTGTCCAGTTTGCCCTTTTCGATATCAGCCAGGTTAAGCACTTTTTCACTGATCACGTTTTTATTTTCGTCCAGCACCTGTATGACGCGCGGCAGATGCTGGTACTTCTGGTTGCAGGCCAGCACCAGTGCAACCTTGCCATTGACCAGTTCGACAATGGTACCGGGCGGATACAGGCCGATCATTTTCATGAAGGCATCGACCAGGCGCCCCTCGAAGTGCGATTCGCGCGCCTCGTAGAGAATTTTCAGTGCTTCGTTAGATGACAGCCCCGGTGCATAGCAACGGTCCGCGGTTATCGCGTCGTAGGTATCAACGATGGCGACGATGCGCGCGTAAGCCGGAATCGATGCGCCTTTCAGTCCCCGCGGGTAGCCATTGCCGTCGAATCGCTCGTGATGCGCGTAGGCAACGTCAATGGCGCTGCTGAGCACATTCGACGTCGAGAGCAACAGGTCGCGACCATTGACAGTGTGTTTCATCATCACATGCCACTCTTCACGGGTCAGTCGCGAGGGCTTGTTGAGGATTTCGGACGGCACCTGCATCTTGCCGACATCGTGCAGCATGGCGCAAAGCCCGATGTCGTTAAGCTCCTGTTCGCTCATACCGAGATGGCGCCCGAATGCGATCGCGAGAATACATACACTCATCGAGTGCTCGGCGGTATATTCGTCTGAATCGCGAATCTTCGACATCCACAGCAGCGCATCGGGATTTAGCATCACACTCTTGACGCAATCAGATACTGCTTCCTTGGCCGCTTCGGTGTCGATCGCACGGCCGAGACGAACTTCGTCCATAAGGGTCTTGGTAATCTGCCGCGTGCGCTGGAAAACGTTGCTCGCGTTGGCGTGTTCGTTTTGCGCCGGCACCTCGTGTATAAAATCTTTCTTGTTAACCGTTTCAAATACTGCGCGCTCCTCGGCTTTAACCCACCTGTTGAAAACCTTGTCGACCCATACCGTTTCGCAGTATTCGCGCAACAGTGCGATATGCTCGTCGGATTCGATCAGGAAACCCTGGGTCAGGAACGGCGTCTCCAGCCAGTCGCAATCGAGATCGGAAACAAACATACCGACCTGCAATTCCGAAACATGCATTTCGATTGAGCTTTGGGATTTAACAACGCGGGCAGCGCGCGATACTGTTGTCTTCATCGCATTTATTCAGAGTTGTTTTTCACTATGGTTTGGCTTGATCTGGCAATTTGAGTCTTTGCAGGACGGCTACCCTGAAGCTTGCTAAGGGCAACGATTGCACTGTTAACTGAGTGTAGCTCACTGCAAAAAAATGGCGATCCACCAGCGCAGCGAAGTTGGTCCTGCCGCGTCGATCCAGTAAAATCGCTTTGCGATGAGAATCAGTTCGCAATTCGGGCAGAGTCGAACGCGACTTGTTTGCATGTAGCAAATGCAGGGGAAATTTTCTTTCTGGAAGGTTATTTTTTAGACGACGAAGGGGGCTCACCCTCCCTGGCGCGCTCCAGCGTCTCTACCAGGCTCTGGAACTTGCGCGTATTCTGCTTGTTCATTTCCATCAGCGCACGATGTGCATCGATCACCGAATCCTGGATGTCGGCTTCCTCGCTATCGCCCAGCGGCAATACAGGCAACGAAGGTGTGCGCGGCGGCGGCGCCAGGTGCAATGCAAACAGTTGCGTAAAGCCCATGCTCAGCAGCAGGCGCTGGATTCCCTCATCCTGCAGGTAAATATCAGCCTTGGCGTCGAAACGCTTACGCGCTGCCTGGCCGATTTTTGCCAGAATACCCAGCGTAGTGCTATCCAGGTTAACCGCCGCACTGAGGTCGATGACCATGGAGGTCACATCCTCGTGTTCCAACACGTAGCTACAGTAACTTTCCAGTATCAGGCACCAGGACAATCGCACGTCGCCGGTGAAGCGCAGGTAGAATACCTGGTCATCGCAACCTGCCAACACTTTGCCGCTATGCACGGTAGTCACCTCTGTCCGCCGCGACAGAAAAGCGCGGATAACCGCTCGTGCCCGGGTCTGGACCGCGGAACAATTTAACTTTCATGTCTTTCAATGCTTGTCTACCAGCAGTACCGCAATGTCGTCGGGGTATTTCTGGGAAGGATCAACGTTGTAGTGCTTTAGCACCATGCCTGTTTCAGCGCGCATCGCAGGGCTCTGGGTAAGCAGGAATTTTTCCTTGGCCGCCAGCGATGGTTCATCGAGTACTTCGAGGATACCATCGGTAAACAGCATGAGCCTGAACTCTTCGGGCAGTTCGAGCGATGTCTCCTCATATTCCGCATCCTCAAACAGGCCGACGGGGGCACCCTGGCCTTCGAGGTAACGGGTTTCGTTATCGGCCAGCAGGATCGGCAACGGCAAGTGTCCGGCGACCGTGTAAACGAGGCTGTTGCGGCGCGTATTGAGCACAGCGTAAAACATTGTTGCGTGCTTGCCGATACCGGTAGCCATTAATTCTGCGTTGGCCTGCACCAGGAATTCTCCCGGGTGCAGGATGGTGTCCTTGTGCAGGTGGTTGTAATCGCTGCGCATGCGTGCGGTAAGGTTTTTCAGCAACACGGTGACGAAGGCCGACGATGCACCGTGCCCGGAGACATCGGCGACGAAGAAAACCACGTGATCGGTGCCGACCGTAACGTGCTCGACGAAATCGCCCGAAAGATACAGTGATGGCACAATCTGGTGCCTGAATACATAGGCGCCTTTTTGCATTGGGCTGACCGGCAACATTTTCATCTGTACCATCAAGCCGGCCTGCTGGTCCTGCTCCAGCATCGCAAGGTTGTTCTTGAGCACGCTGTTGGCCTGCTCCAACTGCATGCGATAGCGGATGTTGTCCTGGCGCAGGCTATAGCGTTCGAGGCTGCGCTCTATCGCATGCTCCAGCACTTCGAGGTCGACTATGGGCGTGATCAGGAAATCACTGGCCCCGAGGCGCAGCGCCTCGACCACATCATTCATCTCTCCCTGCCCGGACATGACAATAATCGGCAATTCCGCATCGACATCTGCGATGTGCCTGAGCACGTTGATGCCATCCAGTTTGGGCAGGTTGAGATCGCAGAGCACGCAGCCAGGTTTTTCGCTCTGGATCATGGCCAGGCCGGTCTCGCCGTCGGTGGCGGTGATCGTGTTGTAACCTGAGTTTTGCAGATAGCTTGCAATGTGATCGCGCATCTCATCCTCGGCGTCGATCACGAGCACCTTGGCGAGACTGTTATCGATAGAGTAATTCACGGTTTGGCCTTTGCGCGCTGCAGAACGGCTTGAGCACCGCCCGTGAACGGGATTATATCCCTGAAGCCAGTCAATGACAGGCCGCCCGGAAATCAAAAATCATCATCAAAACTGTCAAAATCCTCAACCACCACGCCATTGTTGACAGCGGACCTGCGCCGCTGCAAATAAACTTCGCGGATAAAGGTGTAGCGATCACCACTTATCAGGCTCTCGGCATCGAGCAAATCCGCACGCAGGTCGATAATTTCCAGCGCGCGAAGACCATAACGGACGCTTTCCTCTTCGAGATAAGTGGTCGGCGCAAGGAAGTAATCCGGCACCCGCGCGAAGGTGTCGCGCACGCTTGAACTACCCAGCAAAGGCAGCACAATGTAGGGCCCGCTACCTACGCCCCAGACACCAAGGGTCTGGCCGAAGTCCTCATCGCGCGCGCTGATGCCAACCTTCGATGCGACGTCGAGCAGGCCGCCAACGCCTACCGTGCTGTTAACCAGAAGCCTGCCTGTGGCCGTGGCCATGCGCGGCAAGTCGCCTTGCAGCAGCGCATTAAAGGCGTTGCGCACCTCGTCCAGGTTGCCGAAAACGTTGCTCACGCCGCGGTCGACAAACTCTGGCGTGACAAAGCGATAGGCTTTCGACACCGGTTTCAGTGCCCAGCGATCAATAAATTCGTTGAATGCGAAAACGCGACGATTGAAAGGCTCCAGCGGATCCTCTTCGCTGGCCTGCACTTGCGGTGGCTGCAATACCGTGGCCAGCACCGCAAACAAGAGC
>JBATGO010000256.1:0-1887 GCA_049665845.1 Pseudomonadales bacterium
AAACACGGTAGCGTGCAAACGCTTCCCGAATACCACTGGTGACCGACCCATGACTTTTACCCTTGCCGAAAAAATAACCGTCCAGCGACCACTACAAGAGGTATTCGCCTACGTATCGGAGTTTTCCAACATCGAGCAGTGGGATCCGGCCGTGCGATCGGCCGAAAAGCTCAGCGATGGTCTACCGGGCATTGGCAGCGAGTACTGCATCAACATGCGGGCGGGCTTTTCCCTCAACTACGTGATCGAGGAGTTCGAACCCGGGCGACGCATGCAGATGGCGGTTACGTCGCGCTGGTTTAATGCAGAAGAAGAAATTCGATTCGAGCAAGTCGGTGAAGACACAACAGTACGCTACATCGCAAATTTCGATTTTCCAAAGGCGATGCTGGCCCTGAATAAACGCTTTCCATTCCTGATGGACAGGGTGGGCAAAGCAACCATGTCGGGAATGAAGCAAGCGCTGGAAGACAGGTTTCCACCGCCCAAAGCCTCGAAGCTACTCGCCAAGGCAGACGAGCTTGTGCTGCCAGGTCTATGGCGATTCACGAGTCTTGGCTTCAGGGAAGCAAAAAGACGGTTTAAGCCGTTATCAAACTATATGGGTGACAAACATGTTGTGATAACCGGCCCGACCTCTGGTATAGGTGAGGCGATGGCCAATGAGCTTGCGCAACTGGGAGCAACGCTCACACTGGTCGCGCGCAACCATGCCAAAGCCTCTGAAGTTGCGAGCGAAATTATAGAAAGAACAGGCAACCCGAATGTCTTCATAGAAATAGCCGATCTGTCCAGCATGGCGGAAATACACGCTCTTGCCACGCGGCTTGTAACCAGGGGCGAACCCGTCGATGTATTAATCAACAATGCCGGTGCCCTGTTCAATCCACGCGAAGAAACCAGTGAAGGTTTTGAAAAGAGCTTTGCGCTGCTTTTGCTCGGCCCTTATATCCTCACTGAATCGCTGTTACCACTGCTGAAAAAATCTGTGCACGCTCGTGTTGTCAATGTGCTGTCGGGCGGCATGTACGCAGCGAATATCAAGCCATCCGACCTGCAATACAAGACCGGCGAATACTCGGGTTCCAGAGCCTATGCGCGCGCCAAACGCGGACTTATGATCGCAACCGAAGTGTGGGCGGACAGTTGGCGCAGGCACGGCATTGCGGTAAACGCCATGCACCCCGGTTGGGCCGACACGCCCGGCGTTGAAACCTCCTTACCGGGATTCTACAAAGTTACCAGGCCACTGCTGCGCACACCAGAACAGGGTGCAGACACTGCTGTATGGCTGGCAGCCGCAACCGAGTCTGCCAAGGTCACTGGCAAATTCTGGCTCGATCGCGAACAGCACCCCGCACACATGAGCGATAAAACCCGCGAGAGCACCGCCGAACGCCAGCAGCTGTTGCATGCCCTTAGAGAGTTAATGGAGCACACACGCCCGGCGAGCAAAGTGAAACCGTCACGCAGGGCGCGGCCACAAATCGCCTGATGTAGTCCACCGCCAATTGCTGTCGATTTTCCTTACACGTTTACCCTATGCCTGAACTGGCTGGACATTATTTGCTCTAAAAATCAGTGGCTTGGAAAGTTGGCGTGGATTGTGCTCCCTTTATCTCGCTAAACTGAATCCAATAAAAGCGCCAAAGCGCGCGAAAACAAAAATGTTAGGGAGTGAGCCATGAAAATGAAAAAACTGAATGTATTGGCAGCGACATTCGCAGTGATTTGCACCGGCCTTTTTGCCGGTTCTACTTACGCGATCGAAGATCCTTGCTCTTTGTTGCCTGGCGGCGGCGAGTGTGAAGTACAAGTATCTGTACCAGAACCGGGCATGCTCGCCCTGATAGGCCTTGGCATTGCCGGTATCGGGATTTCGAGAAT
>JBATGO010000257.1:0-1749 GCA_049665845.1 Pseudomonadales bacterium
CCGGTGCAAATTTTTGCTCAATTGTGTGCATCGGTTGATACAACGGTTATCATCTTTTCCTGAAGATTCGCGACGTTCGATTGGAGGCATGGATATGCAGCATATTATAAAGATACTGCTGGTATGTACTATCAGCTGGAACCTGTTTGCCTGCGGGACGATACTCTACCCCGAGCGCAAGGGGCAGGTTGATGGCAGGCTGGATGTCGGCGTGGTGATCCTGAATTCAGTGGGTTTGTTGCTCTTTCTTTTGCCCGGAGTAATCGCCTTTGCGGTAGATTTTTCCAACGGAACGATCTATCTGCCCGGCGGGCAAGCTTCGTCCTTGAGCGATGAGGAACTGGATGTTTTAAGCCGTAACGATATCAATGGACTTGATGTGCGGGTGCTGTTGCAACGGCATGGATGGGCCGCTGGCGGCAATGCCGTGCCAGTTGGTGCCGAGGCAATAGATGTGATACGGATTAACAGCATGTCTGCAGAGGCCTTGTATCCGGATTTTTCGCAGCCCAACACACTCAGGATCATTCAACTCGCTTCTGGCGCATAATTTCCAAAGGAAAAATCATGATACAACTGCACGGCTTCGCGTATAGCAACTACTACAACATTGTCAAACATGTTTTATTGTATAAGGATTTGCCGTTTGAAGAAGACCTGCAATGGGGTGGTAACGAGGCCTATCTCGCCTTGAGTCCGGCCGGCAAGATTCCTTCGATGACCACGGCGCAAGGCGTGAACCTTTCCGAGTCCAGCGTCTGTTGCGACTATATCGAGGAAGCATACCCCGATCCGCCGCTTTATCCTTCGGACGTTACGCAGCGTGCCAAGGTTCGACAGGTTATGAAAATAAGCGAGCTCTATTTGGAGCTGCAATGCAGAAAGCTTTTGCCTTTTATTTTTACCAATGTTGATGTGCCTGCACCGGTCGAAAGCGATGTCCGCGAAGTTGTGAACCGTGCAACCGGAGCAATTAATCGTCTGTGCAGCTTTTCGCCTTACGTAGTAGGCGGTGAAATGACCATGGCAGACATCTATCTGCGCTATGTTATGGGCATTGTTGATGTTGCTTCGCGCAAGCTCGGCTGGGATATCGGTGCAGAGATGAACGGGCAAAAGAATTGGCAGAAAATGATGAGTGAAAGCGATATATCAAAAAGGGTTGATGCCGACCGTGCGGAAAATGAGGCGGCTTTCTTTGAGATGGTACAGCAGCGTATCGCTGCGCGATAATCAATTTGTAGCAGGCAAAATAACAGAGTGATATTGCGGGATGTTTGAAATAGTTTTTACGCGGGAAATCAACGCGCCCATAGCCACGGTGTGGCATGTGATCGTTGATACCGCGGCGTACCCGCATTGGAACCCGTTTATTACCGAGTGTGAATCGACTTTTGAATTGGGCTCTAAAATTCGCATGCGAGTTAATTTCGGGTCATCCGAGCGAATCCAAACCGAGTACATTTCAGCGAACCGTGCGCCGGAGTTGCTGGCATATGGCATGAAGCCAATTCCGTTTTTGCTCGCCAGCACACGACAACACAGGCTTGCTGCCCTGGATGACGCCACTACGAAATACGAATCGTATTTCCAGCTAAGGGGAGCGCTCGCACCTGCGGTAAAATTGTCACTCGGCAAGAAGATGCTGCGGGGTTTCAGCCAGATGACTGATGGCATTGCCCGGCAGGCAGAATTACGCCATCAAGAAAAAAACTAGACACGCGGAGAGATTTTTTGCCTGGAATACGC
>JBATGO010000258.1:0-1937 GCA_049665845.1 Pseudomonadales bacterium
TTATTTTCTGCAGAGGTGTTGTTGATGACGCTTGCTTAACTCACACTCTCACCCCACTATGCAGGACATATCAATCGACCGGAACGGGACTCCTATGCGCGGATTTTTCGCCGAATTAAAACGTCGCCACGTCTATCGAGTAGCTGTTATCTACGCCGCTGCAGGCTGGTTGTTTGTGCAAATGGCCGATGTGGTTCTCGAAAACTTTAATCTGCCAGCGCAGCTCATGCAGTGGCTTATTGTGTGCACCGTGGCGGGCTTTCCGCTGGTGCTGGTGCTGGCCTGGCTATATGACCTCAGCTTCTCCGGGGTTCAACGTACGGCAGATCTTGCTACCGCAGGCGCTGAAGGAAGCTCGCCCAATCAGGAGCAACAGGCCGCCAGTTTCAAAGACGAGCGGCCGGGTATTGTTGTACTACCGTTCGAAAATTTTTCGGGTGATCCCAATGATGCCGTTGTCTGCATCGGTCTTACCGAAGATCTCACCACATTGTTGGCACATATCCCCGGTTACTTCGTTATCTCGCGCAACACGGCGTCCATGTACAAAGACCAGAAGGTGGATCTGCGCGAGATTGGTAAAGAGCTGGGCGTACGCTACCTGCTGCAGGGCAGTTTACGCCGCAAGGGTGAACAACTCCGTATCGCGGCGCAGCTGATTGAAGCGGAAAGTGGCAGTCACCTGTGGGCTAACAACTACGACACGCCGCTGGATGGCCTGGACCAGATTCAAGATGCGCTCACGCAAGGCATTGCGTTGCAATTGGGTTCGGAACTGGCGCGCGCGGAGTTCAAGTTGGCGCGCCGCCAGCGGCCCGATGATATGAACGCCTGGTCCTTGTACCAGAATGCCAAGGGCACCATGATGTTCCTTGGCTGGAGCCAGGACTCTATCCGGCAGGCCGCGGCCCAATTGCGCAACGCGATCGCGCTGGACCCAAACTATGCCGCGCCACAGGCCTACCTTGCTTTATTGCTTGCGATGGGCCACTGGCTCCGGTTGGTCGACGACCGGCCTGCCGCCCACGACGAATCGATCGCTACCGCGAATAGTGCGCTCGCTCTCCAGCCCGATTCTTCCGAGGTGCTGGGTTATGTTGGGTGTGCGATTTCCGACCTGGGTTACACGCAGCGCGGCATTCCACTGCTTGAAAAAGCCATCGAACTTGACGCCTCCAATGCGCAGGCGCGCGCGGCTCTGGGCGCAGCTTTGATCGCGAGCGGCGAGCTGGAGCAGGGTATCGCGGCGCTCAGCAATGCGGTGAAGATCAGCCCCAAGGATCCGGGGCTTGCGCTGTGGGCGACCATTTTGACCATTGGCGCGGGCTTTACCGATGATATGGACGGTGCCGAAGAGTGGGCATCGCTGGCCTACAAATCAGATGCGCGGTTTTTTCCTGCACTGCTAGTGCGGGCCTGGGTGCAGGGACAAAAGGGGTGCCTGCAGGAAGCCCAGACATCACTTGAGGAAGCCGCAAGACTTTATCCAGAATTAAATGCGCGATACGTCCGCGGCCTTATGGGTGAGGACGTCGTCCAGCAAATGCAGCAGGCCGGATTGGTTTTTGCGCATGCTTGAGGCGAAAAGTGGCGATGACGGTCGTTGACAGCTGTTTCCCGCCACTGTCTGCTCTAAAGACATTTTCAGCCCTTCGCTACTTATACATCTCCAAAAGCAAAAAAAAAATAGAATTCGACCCGACCGCACACCCAGAGAGGGCATGCAGTCGAGATCGGAGGGTAGTCCTACAATAGACCTGATATGTGAGGGCGGGAAAAGTTTCCGCTAATTGGCTTCAGCTCTGCTTTGATCTTACACGTGCAGAAATTAGAACGAGTAGACCGCCAATTGCTGCAATTGCAAACGGAGGTATCGATATATTCACCTCGTCTTCTGGGTTGGGGGGAGCTGGATCACCTAAGTCCCCATCGTGAAC
>JBATGO010000259.1:0-2065 GCA_049665845.1 Pseudomonadales bacterium
CACCGGTTGCGGCCAGTACCACCACCGCGCTGCCCAGCTTTTGCTTTAACTGGTCAACCGTGTCGCGCAGCGAACCGGCATCAGCGCCGGGCAATTCAGTAACAAGCAACTTTGCGCCATGCACTGACTCAGCACCCGCTGCGAGGTCAGCACCCTGACTGGCGTTTATTTTCTGGCTCAAACGCATGATTTCTTTTTCGAGTGTTTTCTGCCCCTGCTGTAGCTGGGCGATTTTCTCGCCCAGTTGTTCGGGTGTGGTGCGCAGTGCGGCCGCAGCGTCGCGCAACTGCTGCTGCTGCTGTTGCAATAGTTCCAGCGCACGCAAGCCGCTTACCGCTTCGATACGGCGCACACCCGAGGCAATACCTGTTTCAGCGACGATGCGCAGCAAGCCGATATCGCCTGTGCGCTCGACATGCGTGCCACCACACAGCTCAACCGAAAAGCGTTGCTCGCCCATTGCGAGCACGCGTACTTCGTTACCGTACTTTTCGCCGAACAGGGCCATGGCGCCGGCCGCTTTCGCCGCTTGCATATCGGTGAGCGTCACCTCCACTGCCGTGTTGCCCTGGATTTGGCGGTTAACCAGCAGGGTGATCGCGTCGATTTGCTGCTCGCTTAACGGCGCGTTGTGTGAAAAGTCAAAGCGCAGGCGCTGGTCGTCGACCAGGCTGCCTTTTTGTGTCACGTGCTCACCCAATACCTGCCGCAGCGCTGCGTGCAACAAATGCGTTGCGGAGTGATTCAACGCAATTGCACGGCGACGCGGCTGGTCCACTTCGGCCTGCACACTGTCGCCGACGCTCAACATACCGATTTGCAGCTGACCAATATGCAGGAAGGTCTCGCCCTGCTTTTGCGTATCGCGCACCTCGAACACACCGTTAGGCGCGCGAATAATGCCCGCATCACCCACCTGGCCACCGGATTCGGCATAGAAAGGCGTGCTGGCGAGCACCAGCACACCATCCTCACCTGCCTGCAGTCGCCCGGCCGGCTGGCCGTCGATAAAAATTGCTTCAAGCGATACGCTGTCGCACAATTTTTCGTAGCCGGAAAAGCGGGTATTGCTGCTGGCACCGGCTGCCGATACATCGAGCTTGTCGAGATTGGCCGACTTGAACTGGCTGGCCGCACGCGCCTTATCACGCTGCTGGTTCATCGCTGCCTGGTACCCGCTGTTGTCGACACCTAGACCGCGCTCACGCGCGATATCGGCAGTCAGGTCCAGCGGAAATCCGTAGGTATCGTAAAGCCTGAACGCCACCTCGCCCGGGATTTCCTTGCCCTTCAACGATGCAATCGACTGCTCGAGAATGCGCATGCCCTGTTCGAGCGTCTGTGCAAACTGTTCCTCTTCTGCGCGCAATGCCTGCTCGGCTACCGCCTGTCGCTCGCGCAGCTCCGGGTACGCATCGCCCATTTCCGCAACTAACGGTGCAACCAGCTTGTGAAAAAACAAATCGCTCGCGCCGAGCTTGTTGCCATGGCGAATCGCACGACGAATTATGCGCCGCAGCACGTAGCCACGCCCCTCGTTCGACGGCAGCACTCCGTCGACGATAAGAAATGCACAGGAGCGAATGTGATCGGCGATCACGCGCAGAGAACTTTGTCCTTCATCCTTTATTCCCAGTATGCGAGCACTCGCGGTGAGCAAATTGCGGAACAGGTCGATTTCATAGTTGTTGTTCGTACCCTGCATAACTGCGGCGATGCGCTCCAGCCCCATGCCGGTATCTACCGAGGGCTTGGGCAGCGGGTGCAGCTGGCCATCGGCGCTGCGATTGAACTGCATGAATACGATATTCCAGATTTCGATATAACGATCGCCGTCTTCTTCGGGCGTGCCGGGCAAACCACCTTCGATATGAGCACCGTGATCGTAGAAGATTTCCGTACAGGGGCCGCAGGGGCCGGTGTCACCCATCGCCCAGAAGTTATCGGACGCGTAGCGGCCACCCTTGTTGTCGCCTATACGAATAATGCGCGCTTTGGGCAGGCCGACGGTTTTGTGCCAGATGTTGGCAGCTTCTTCGTCTTCCTCGTATACCGTGACCCAGAG
>JBATGO010000260.1:0-2977 GCA_049665845.1 Pseudomonadales bacterium
ACGTTCCTCGGCGTACCCGCTTTCGAATCGGACTTCCATGCCGTTATCCTGCCGTACGAGTTCAGCAACAAATTCCGACCTTCGATTGGCGTCTGTATAAATGGTGACGAGCTGTTTGGCGCGCGTCAGCGCAACATAGAATAAACGTCGTTCTTCGGCGAATGGGAAATCCTCGCCATCAGGCATTGCGATCCAGAGACTGGAATCGTCTGCAATCTGGCTTGGAAATCCGTAGGTAGCCTCGACGACATTCATAAGGAAAATGTAATCAGCTTCCAGGCCCTTGGCTGCGTGGATGGTTGACCATCGCAACTCGACAACATCGGCGATTTGCTCACGAACCTCAGCCAAGCAAATCGGCTGATCATGGCGATATCGACCGAGCACATAGGCACTACGGGGTTCTGATAGTCTTTCGGATCTAAGCTTTTCTGCGAGCTTTCCAAGATGGCTACGAAGTAACGAGTCTTGACCGTTTATGTCGTTCAGATGAAAGCAAATTACCCCAGGAGCTTCACGTGATCGTGCACTAGTGATGGATTTTTTGATCTGGTACGGATTCGCCATGATGAATGACCCAGCGATCTGGCAAATATCATTCGGACATCGGAACGTTCTAGTAAGCTGTTGTACTACGTTGTCGCCGAAGTGCTTTCCGAAGTCCCGCATCAGCGATATATCGGCGCCCGCAAACCGATTCACTGCCTGCCAGTCATCGCCAACGACGAATAGTCTCGCATCCTCTGCCGACGAGAGATTCTTTAAGAGCGCGCCTCGCGCGCGTGACGAGTCCTGAAACTCATCCGCGAGGATCAGGCGATAGGGTAAGCTACATACCCCACGAGCGAGGTAGTCTGATGCCTTGCAAAGCATGTCTTCGAAATCGACGTAGTTCCCGGCAGCGAGACGCCGTTCCCACTCAGCCCAAAGCACTTCGAATATATCGAGAAACACTTCGTCGCGAAGCCGATGATTGCTTTCTCGAGACGCCGCGCGTTCACGCAACTCATTCATCGATAGTCGATTGGATTTGACGTGAGTCATGAAAGTCCGGAATACGCGGAGTAAACTCAAGTCATCAGAAATGGCCATGCGCTGTTCGTCGGTCAGAAACGTTTCTCCGAAGCGGACGCCAGCGGCCTTTAAGCCTGCCTCCAGTCTTGCAAATCCGCTTGTCTGCCTTATGCCGTGAGATGTTGTCTCAAGCAGTTTCGTGCCCAAGCGGGTGTGAAGGTCTCGCTTCCAATGAACGCCATCGACATATCCCGGTTCAAACCAGTCTGGTGCATTTCCTTTGGCATCAAGCGCAAAATGCTCGTGATAGACATTTGCGCTGGGGTAGTAGAAGTCAGGCTGGTAGTATGTCTCGTCTCGGCATCCGTCAGGCCATTCGTAAGAGCGTTCATACTGATAGTCGGCTCCGGCCTGGACGAGCCAATTAGCGATCATTCGCTCCTCTTTGCTCTTAACTATCTCACCACGGTACGTCATGAACCCTTTTCGGCCGGTCTCCGGGTCCCATGCCTCAGGTTCCTCCTTTGAGCCGATTTCGGGCAGGGCAGTTGCGAATACCGTTTTGAAGAGATCCCATTTCTTGGCAAAAGCTCGATCCTCACAAAGGCAGCGAGAAATATCGACGAGCTCAGCCATCTCTTGGCCCTTGTCGATCCATGGCGCGACACTTGGTTGTTCCCCAGTTGCCTCACCAATTATCTTTAGGCCGAGTGCGTGAAATGTCGCGACCGTGATGCGGTCCGCATCTTCGACAAGCGGCTTGAGTTGCTTTTTGACGCGATCCGCAAGTTCATCGGCTGCGTCACGATTGAAGGCGAGCATGAGGATCTGATCTGGAGAGAACTGGCCGGAATCAATCGCGTACCCTGCCTTCGCTACTAGCAAAGATGTTTTGCCTGACCCAGCAGCCGCTACCGTCAAGACATTATCGTCGATAGTCACTGCGGCTCTGCGCTGTTCGTCCGTTAGCGGATTCTTTTCAACATTGTCGAAATAGCGAGCACAACGGACCAACTCCGTTTGCATGAAGCGCGTATTTCGAGCTTGGGCAAGTGCCGGAATGTTTCGGCCATCGAGAAACTCCAATAACATCAGTGTTTCTTCGCTCTGCAAACTCATTGCATCTTTCGTAAACTGTCGCCCAAGTATTCGCGCTACCGGGCTTTCCGTACTGTTGGCTGGACACTCAGCGATGAACCGTTTGACTTCAGATTGAGCGAGCCACCGACGTTTGGCTGCCAGGATCGTCCACTTCTCGCGTTGATGTTTTCCTCTTTCTATCAGGATTTTAAGTTGACTCAACGCACTGATGACGCAGGATGCGTGTACCAGTTTGGCCAGCGATTTGGCGCTACGACCTGTGAGGCCGCCAAGTCGAGTCACCTCGCCATCTTGGTGCTCGACGATCACCTTTGTCCAAAATATGCCGCGAGAACTGCGTACTGCGTGGATGTTCTCTATCGGATGCGGCGTGTCATCTATCTGCAGGGTTGCTTCGTTGACGATTGCCGACCAACTCGAATGCCAGCCAAGCCGTTTGCCCCATTTACCTGGGCGCCATACGTGCTCCCGTAGTTTTCTCACTTGGGATTCGAGAGCTTCGATTGGCATTCCGCTGGCGCTCATAGTGGCGAGATTACCCCACTGTGCAGCGAGATTCTTCTGCACATTTCACAAGAACGACATCCAGCTAACTTGGCGCCCGCTTTGGTCTGGCTTGGCGACGGTTACTCAAGAGAACCTGGTTTGAATTTCATAATTGATAATCTGCGCGTCGCTCTCAAGTAATATCCACTCATGACCAGCACCAAACCCTACCTCTCCAAATCCCGCCTGATCTCCGCCTGGCAATGCCCCAAGCGCCTGCACCTTGAGACGTACCACCCCGAACTCGGCGAAACCTCCTCCTCGACCGAAGCCCTCTTCGCCACCGGCAACCAGGTCGGCGCGATCGCCCAGGATC
>JBATGO010000261.1:0-4922 GCA_049665845.1 Pseudomonadales bacterium
CTACAGCCCTGAGCGCCAACAACTGCAGCCCTGAGCGCCAACAACTGCAGCCCTGAGCGCCAACAACTGCAGCCCTGAGCGCCAACAACTACAGCCCTGAGCGCCAACAACCACAGCCCTTGGCGCCCACAACTACAGCCCTGAGCGCTCATAACAACGGCCTTCGGTGCATACAACCTCTGCCCTGGGCACGCAAAGCAAAGCCATGAGCGAAAACCGCGAATTCCGCCATCCATTTATGCCCGACCTGTGCCGCCTGCCGGTGGTACTCGGCGTGCTGGCGGTAACGCAGTTGCTGGTTATCGTCCATGTACTCAGCCTGAATGCCATGAGCGGTTTCGACTGGGAATTGCTGTCGCTGCTGTCGCTGTATGCACAGTGGCTGAGCATGCTGTCAATTGCGCTGCTCTGCAATCTGCGCCCGCTGATCAACCGCTTGCCCACACCCGCGGCGGCGGCACTCAGTTTTGGCATTATCTTGCTCGTTGCGGCACTAACCAATGCGGTCGCACAGTGGATCTACCACGGTCGAAGCTGGGGCAACTGGTCCGGGCAGTGGCTTCTGCGCGACCTGGTCATCATTGCCGTTATCGCGGGTATCGCACTGCGATATGTCTACGTGCAGCAGCAGTGGTTACGCGAGGAGAGCGCCAGCGACAACGCCAAACTCGACGCCCTGCACGCCCGCATCCGCCCGCATTTTCTTTTTAACAGTATGAATACTATTGCCAGCCTGATTCGCTTTGCGCCTGGCGAAGCCGAGGCGGCGGTCGAGGACCTGGCTGCGCTGATGCGTGCGAGCCTCTCTGAACGCCATCTGTTAGTGCCATGGACGCAGGAACTTGCAATTTGTGAAGCTTACCTGCGCATCGAGCAATTGCGACTTGGCGAACGGCTGCAGGTAAACTGGCGACTACAAGCGTTGCCTTTTGATTTCATGCTGCCGCCATTGGTTGTACAGCCGTTGCTGGAAAATGCGATATATCACGGAATTGAAAAGCGTCCCGATGGTGGTGTCATTGATATCAGTGCGCAGCAGCACGGAGATACGGTAAGTATTGAAGTTTGCAACACGGTCGCACCGTCTGCGCAAGGTGATCCTGGCGAGCGCCACAATGGCATTGCATTGCAAAATATCCGCGCGCGCCTCGCGGGTATTTACCGCGTCGGTGAGGATGGTCGCAATCACTCTGCGCTGGAACTCGCGCCGGATGAATCTGTGTTTATTGCGCGACTGGCAATACCTTATGGTAAGGACACCCTGGTTTAAACGGTCAACGGTATTCGATGCAGCAACAGCAGAAAAACGAAATATGTAAAGTGCTGGTGGTCGACGACGAGCCCCCCGCGCGCATGCGGTTGCGCGGCATGCTGGATGAATTGCAGGGCTTCATATGGGTTGGCGAAGCTTGTAACGGGGAGCAGGCACTGCAGGCCGCCGAGGCACTGCAACCCGATGTGGTCTTGATGGATATTCGCATGCCGGGTATCGATGGCTTGCAGGCCGCGCAACGCCTAGCAACGATCACGCAGCCGCCCGCGGTGATTTTCTGCACCGCCTACGATGAGCACGCGCTGGCTGCGTTCGATACCAGTGCCGTTGCTTACCTGCTCAAACCCATCAAGCTGTCGGCACTGGAACAGGCATTGCAAAAAGCGACTGTGCTGAATCGAGCGCAGTTAGCCAGCTTGCCCCGCAAAGACCAGTCGGACACCGGGTCGAACCAGCGCTATGTGCGCGTTAAAACCGCGCGCGGTGAGGAACGCGTGCCGTTGCGGGACATACGCGCGATGATTGCCGACAACAAGTATGTCAGCGCCTACACTGCGCAGCGCGAAATAATTCTCGACCAGAGCCTGCGGAGTCTTGAGGCTGAATACGCTGATTACCTGCAGCGCGTACACCGCAACGCCCTGGTCGCAAAACCGTATGTGATTGCCCTCGAGAAGCTGTCGGCCGCTGCTGCTGCAGAATCGGGTGCGCAATATTGTGTGGCGCTTGAAGGTATCGAAATCAGGCCGGTTGTTTCACGCCGTCACGTCGCTGACCTGCGCCGCCTGCTGCGGGATTGCTGATATTGCCCTTTCGTCACGGGTATGCATATTAACCTCGCAAGCTGCGATCATGCTGAACACCTTGCTATCGCTGCGACGACTTTTGCCCTGCCCTGTCTTATCATTGTGCCTGCCTTTTGTTGCACATGCCGGCACTGCCTTAGCTGTTAGCGGCTGATCGTGCGCAGCAGGATGTTTTGCAGTTGTATTCCCGAGCCAGTCCCGCTCGCCACTGGATCCCGCAATCGTGACAGATTTTTCGCGCCAAACCCTGACCATTGCCACGCGCGAGAGTCCGCTGGCATTGTGGCAGGCACAGCATATCGCCGCGCGCATGAGGGCCATGGTGCCTGGCTTGCAGGTCGAATTGCTGGGCATGACCACCCAGGGAGACAAGCTGTTAGCGGGGCCGCTGGCCACATCCGGCGGCAAGGGCCTGTTTGTCAAAGAGCTTGAACTGGCGTTGCTGGACGGGCGTGCCGACCTCGCCGTTCATTCGGCCAAGGATATGCCTGCGCAATTACCCGAAGGGCTGGTCTTGATCGCGGTTGGGCCGCGCGCTGAAGTCCGCGATGCACTGGTATTGCCCGCACCGCAAGGTAATACATCGCCACCCTCGATTGCGGGCATCGACGGCCTGCGCGAGGGCGCAATAGTAGGCACTGCCAGCCAGCGCCGTTTGTGCCAGCTCAGGCGCCTGCGCCCTGACCTCGACTGCCGGCCGCTGCGCGGTAATGTCAATACCCGGCTCGGCAAGCTCGACCACGGCGAATTCGACGCGATTGTGCTCGCCGCGGCAGGCCTGCAGCGTCTGGATTTTACTGCGCGTATTTCGGCCCTTTTGCCCATTGATGCAATGTTGCCGGCCCCCGCACAGGGTGCGCTGGCGGTCGAATGCCGCAGCGGCGACACGGCGCTGATCACGTTACTCAAGCGCCTGGGCGATGCCTCAACGACCTTGTGTGTTGCTGCAGAGCGCGCGTTAAGCGCGCAGCTTGAGGGCGGTTGCCAGTTGCCGATAGCCGCGCTGGCGCAACTGGAAGATGGCCATAACCTGGTCCTGCAAGCGCTTGTGGGCTCCTTAGATGGTAAGCGCTCACTTACACATAAAGCCTATTTATGCCTGTCTGATGGAAGGCATGAGCGGGTAGACGCAACCAACATTGCCAACGCCGCGCAACTCGGTCGCGAGGTCGCAAACGTGCTGTTGGCGCGTGGCGCCGCCGAGCTGATCAGTGCGCACGGCTGAACTTCTGCAGGCAGCTTTGGTATGAGCGAGAAGAATCCGCAAAGCCTGGCTGGTCCGCAGGGCCGGGTACTGGTGACCAGGCCAGCGGTTCAATCGGCGGAACTTGTCGACGCGCTGCAACTGGCCGGCTGGCAGGTACAGGCGCTGCCAATGCTGGTCGTGGAGCCATTGCCATTGCCATCGCTGGCAGCGGATTTGCGATCCCTTTTCGTTACGGCAGACGCTGCCGCGGCTGTACCGTCGATCGCGATTTTCATCAGCGCCAATGCGGTGCAATGCAGCGCAGGGCTGCTGCGTACCCTGCGCCTGGCATGGCCAAACCATCTGTATTGCTGCGGTATCGGCGCAGCGACGTTGGCAGCCATCGAAGCGCAGGGCTGGCCCTTGCTGCCACTTGTAAAAACGGGTCACGATACCCAAAGCAGCGAAGGACAGGGCATTGAAGAACAGGGTATTGAAGAACAGAGCAGCGAAGCGCTGCTGGCTCGCCTGCAGGCGATAGATCTCGCGCGCGCCAGGGTGCTGCTGTTTTGCGGGCAAGGCGGCAGGAATATCCTGCAGCGCAGCCTCGCAGAGCGTGGCGCGCAGGTGCAGCGCATCGAAACCTACCGGCGATTGCGGCCGGATTACAGCGCTGCAGCATTTGCGCAATCGATGCACAGTTTCCTGCACCGGGATTCCGCCCGAGGCGAGCGTGCAGCGTTTATGCCGGTGATGATGTTCGCCAGCACCGCCACAGTAGAAAACTTCTGCTTTTTTGCGCGCGCTTCCGCATACTGGCAGCAGCTGGTTGAATTGCCGGCACTGCTTCCCAGCGCACGCGTTGCAGGTGATGCTGCTGCGCTTGGCTTGCGCAACGCGGTGGTGGCTGGCAATGCCTCAACGCAAGCATTTTTACGTGCGCTTGCACGCTTGCCGCACGGCAGTCGTTGTAAACTGTGATTCTTGCGCGTACAGGATAAAAACCATGAGCGAAAACAAAGCGGGCTCGCCCGAACACAGCGCAACGCAGGCTGCGCCAAAAAACGTGTCGGGCAATGACGGCGGCGGCGATGCCAGGGCGGGCCGCGACGACAGTGAAAGTGCGGATTCAAGCAGTGCGAGCGCGCCTCTCGAAGGGGCTGGTGACCGTATGCAGCCCGATGCAGCGCGCGAAGTGCTGGTTAACGATCGTGAGGATGCGACCGACGCCGCCAGCGCGGGCGCCGATGCCATTGCAGATAAAGCGCAAGGCCGTGGGCAAAGCGCGAATAACGCGAGTCCAGGTGAAAGCGATGCCCGGGCGGAGGCTGGTTCGACAGCGCATGCAGCTGCGCCAGTCGGCACCAAGCCAGCTGGCAGGGGGCTTGCCTGGCTCGCGTTGCTGTTTGCACTGCTCGCTGTCGCTGCGACTGCATACCTCGGCTGGATGCTGTGGCAGGCCCGTGACGCAGCACAGGAACTGGCCAGCGTGGGTGAAACCAACCAGGCCCAGATCAACCAGTTCCAGCGCGCCATCACTGACGTTGAAAAGCGTGTCGAAAGCGAACGGGCTGCGCGCAGCAGCGAAGCAAAAGCGCTGCGCGAGCAGCTCGCGCAGGCTAACACCCTGATTGAGGGGCAGTCGCGACGATTGCTG
>JBATGO010000262.1:0-7975 GCA_049665845.1 Pseudomonadales bacterium
ATGGAAGGCGACATGGATGCGGGTGCCTGGTCCTGCGGCATGGTCGCAGGCCTGATTCACGATATCCCAAGTGTCAAGGAGCTGGTTGATTCGATCATGCAAGAGGCTGACCGCCTGATCAACCAGCGCCTGACTGCCCTGTATAAGTGAAGCGGACTTCTGCTTTTCACTGCGCAATAAAGGCGTCGTTGTCCATTTGCATCACCGACGCAGTTGACGATAGCGCGCAGCGCTTGTGCATGTCGGCGCGCGGCAGGATTCGCTCAAAGTAGAAGTCTGCCGTTTGCAGTTTACTGCGATAAAAGCTCTCCGCTTCCTTGCCGTCACCGCTGGCAAGTTTGTTCGCTGCAACTTCAGCCTGCAGCGCCCAGTAGTAACCCATGATCACGTAGCCCGAGTACATAAGAAAGTCATAGGAAGCGGCGCCGACTGCTTCGGCGTCATCCTTGGCGCGCAGCATGATGCGTGTTGTCAGCCAGTTCCACTGCGTCGCGCGTTTGCCAAGCGTTCGCGCAATACTGCCAACCGTGCTGTCGGCAAAGAAGTTGCGTTTCGAGAAGCTGAACAGGTCCTTGCTGTAATCGCGCACGCATTGCCCCCTGGTTTGCAGCAGCACCTTGCGGCCAAGCAAGTCCAGCGCCTGGATGCCGGTGGTGCCTTCGTACAGGGTGGCGATGCGCGCATCGCGCGCAATCTGTTCCATGCCATGTTCCTTTATGTAGCCGTGCCCGCCGAATACCTGCATGCCATGGCTGGCGGCCTCGCAGCCGAGTTCGGTCAGGAAGCCTTTTAATATCGGTGTGTAGAAGCCGAGCTTGTCGTCGTATTTTCGATGGGCCTCTTCGTCGCCGGTCAGCGAAGCATTGAACACGAAATCGGCCAGCATCGATGCCCCGTAAATCATCGCCCGCCCGCCTTCAGCTATCGCTTTTTGCGTAAGCAGCATGCGCCGTACGTCGGCGTGGAAGATCAGCGCATCGGCGCTTTGATCCGGTTCTTTTACGCCGGACAACGCACGCATCGAGCGGCGTTCCAGTGCGTAGGGCAGCGAGCCCTGGAAGGCGCGTTCGGCATGGCAGACGCCCTGGATCGCCGTGCCGATACGCGCGGTATTCATGAACGTGAACATTGCTTCAAGTCCGCGGTTCGGCTCACCCACCAGGTAGCCGGTCGCCTCGTCGAAATTCAGTACCGCGGTGGCTGAAGCGCGAATACCCATCTTGGGTTCGATGGAACCGCAGTGCACGGTATTGCGTGCGGCGAGCTTGCCCTCGTCGTCGAGCAGAACCTTGGGCACCAGGAAAAGCGAAATACCGCGTGTGCCTTCGGGTGCGCCGGGCAGGCGTGCAAGCACGATATGAATGATATTGTCGGTGAGGTCATGTTCACCGGCCGAAATAAAAATCTTCGTGCCGGTGAGCTTGTAGCTGCCGTCGTCCTGTGGTTCTGCCCTGGTCCTGACCTGTGCGAGGTCGGTACCGCACTGCGGTTCGGTCAGGCACATGGTGCCGCTCCACTCACCGGATACCAGGTGCGGCAAATACTGTTTTTTCTGTTGTTCGTTACCGTATTCCAGCAAGGTATTGATACACCCGATGCTGAGGCCGGGATACATGTTGAATGACCAACAGGCGGTGCCGACCATTTCGGTTTTTAACAGGCTGATCGAAATGGGCAGACCCTGGCCGCCGTATTCGGCCGGGAAAGAGAGGCCTTGCCAGCCCCCGTCAACGAACTGCCGGTAGGCTTCCTTGAATCCTTGTGGTGTGCGCACTTCGCCGTTTTCAAAATGGCAGCCTTCTTCGTCGCCAGGCTGGTCGAGCGGCGCGAGTACGTTTTCGCAAATCTGCGCGGCGCCGTCGAGAATGGCTTCGACAAGATCGGGCGTTGCGTCGCCGCCATTGGCGAGTGCTGCGTAGTGACCTGGATAATCGAGCACTTCATTGATCAGGAAATGGATATCGCGCAGGGGAGCTTTGTAAGCTGGCATGGCAGTGACTACCGCGTGGTGATTAAAATGGGTTCGTGATACTGGTCCGGGATCCGGTACCCTTATCAAAGCTGCGGCGAAAAAAGGTGCCGCGGGCAAATAACGGCGAATGGTACGCCATAAGTAGCGCGGGATAAACCCTGCCTCGCGAGGCTGGCTGCATGGTGATTATCAAGCTGGTATTATTCTTTGCAACACGTTAGCCGCTAAATCGGCCAGCCTCGCGAGCCCTGGTACAGAGAGATGCAAAAAAAGAATCTACAAAAACGGTAGTTGTCGATGTCGACATTGTTCGAAAAACCGCTGTTCATCCTGGGTCTGCCACGCTCCGGCACATCAATGGTTGCAGGCATGTTAAAGAAATCCGGGTTCTGGTGCGGTACCACGGTGGTGGGCGACCGCAATAATCCGAAGGGTTATTTTGAGCACGTACAGATTCGGGAAAAGCTGGTCAAGGAGATTTTGCGCGAGCAGGGCTGTGATGAGCTAGGCGTGAGAGATGCACCGGATCTGGCAAAGCTGCACACCGTGCATGATATCAGGCGAGAGCTGAAAAAAATCCTGCGCGATGATGGCTACCGGGGCAACAGGCCATGGCTTTATAAAGATGCCAAGTTAACGCTATTGTGGCCACTGTTTGCCAAGGCCTTTCCCGGAGCTTCCTGGCTTTACGTGTCGCGCGACCTGGAGAGTTTCATCGATTCCTGTATGCGTACAAGGTTTATGCGCCAGCACAGCGAAGATCGCGATTACTGGGCCGGGTTCGCGCAACGATACCTTTGCAGGATCGACGTGCTCAAGGCCTCTGGCGAAAATTTTCTGGAGATTCATGCGCCGGATATACTTGCCTGCAATTACGCGATGCTGGGCGCGGTTTTGGAGAACTACGGATTGCCACTGGACGAAAAAAAATTGAACAGGTTTGTTGAAAGTCGTTTCTGGCATGCATCTCAGGGCAACCCGGAAGCGGGCTAGGTGGTGAGGGCGCTCAGCTACATTGTTGGCGAAAGAAATGGTCGACCACTGCAGCTCGATGGCAGTGTTGCGATGGTTGGCAACAGCGATGCGTTACTGGGCAAAGGGCTTGGGGCCGAGATAGACCAGTTCGACCATGTGTTTCGTTTTAATCTTTGTGATCTGGATGCAAAGTACCGCGGCGATACAGGCAGCAAGGTCGACTACTGCTTTTTCAGCCTGAATATATCTACCCGAAAGTATCCGCACCCGCCCGAGGAGCAGGCCCGCTTCGTGAGTTTGTGTAAAAAAGCGAAGATTATCTGCTATCCGAAAAATGCCAAGCACGTGCGCAAGTTTAATAAATCACCGTTGGCAATGACCGCGCAGATCGATGACATCAACCGGATTTTTTATCTGCACACTGCGCCAGAGCGCGTGGCATTCTCAACCAGCAACCATCCACGCAACGGCATCAAGTTGTTGGCATGCCTGGTGGATGCGGACATTCGCCCGGTGCTGTTTGGTTTCGATAGTGAGGATAGAGGCGACAACAAGCACTACTTCGATGATGAGACCCAGGTAGAGGCGACTGCTGGCGGGCATAAGCCGAGTTGGGAGTATCGTTTGCTGGATATGCTCGAAAAGCGCGGGCTTATCGGGCGGCGCTGATATCGCCTGGCGGCGTTTGCGATTTCCTGCGTGAACCTCTTTAACGAGTACATTCGCATTGAGCGTTTTGCGCCGCTCAATTTCCTCTCGGGTGGGCTCGGCGGTGATCCGCTGGTGCCGCTGAGCAGTGCCTCGGCGCACGCGGATGTTCTGCTGGTCGGCGTCAATGTCGCGTTTTGATTCAGTACGGCAAGGAAATTCATACCGCGGTTTAATTGGCGGCTTTTTCCCCAAATTTTTTGCCTGGTTTTTTGGCGGGGCGCTTGCGCGCATCGGGCCTGGCGGTTTGGGTTTTTTTCTTCGGCGGCTGCGATCCTGCAGCGCGTGCATGTGCGGCCGTAATAGCCAGCTTCTGCTGTTTGACCCGCACGTTCTGCAAATGCTTGAATATGTCGCGCGGCATGCCGGCGGGCAGCTCGACGGTGCTGTAATTGTCAAAGATCTGCACGCGGCCGATGTACTTGCTCTGGATGTCGGCCTCGTTGGCAATCGCGCCAACAATATCGCCAGGTTGTACCTCGTGATCGTGCCCCACCGCAATACGGTACGACTCCATAGCGACCACTTCGCCATCTTCGTCGATGATTTGTTTGGCTTTGCGCGAGCGAACAGGGCGCGCTTCGTGCTGGCCCTTGTTTTTCTCCGTTACTTCGCGGTCGTGCTGCCGGGGCTTTTTCTGCTCGCGCGTTTTGTCTTTATCGGTATTCTTTTCCGGCGGCAGGAATATTGGGCTACTTGCCTGTGCAAGCGCTGCCATTGCCGCAGCGAGCTGCAGCGCACTGGCCTCACTCTCGTCGAGAATTTCCTGCATCAGTTGCGTGACCAGCTCATTGTGCGGTGCAGCAAGCTGGAGTTTGACCCTGTTCTTGAAATTGTTAACCCTGCGCTCGCTGACCTGCTTGCGCGTTGGCAGGTCGACCGCGGAAATTTTCTGCCCGGTCATTTTTTCTATTGACCTGAGCAGGTGCCGCTCGCGCGGCGCAACAAAAAGCATTGCCTTGCCACTGCGCCCGGCACGACCGGTACGACCAATGCGGTGTACATAGGTTTCGGCATCGTAGGGCATGTCGTAGTTAATCACATGGCTGATCCGCGACACGTCGATACCGCGCGCGGCCACATCGGTAGCGACCAATACATCAACGCTGCCATCTTTTACTTGCGCGATGGTGCGTTCGCGCAGCTGTTGTGACATGTCGCCATTAATCGGTGAGGCAGCGTAGCCACGCGCCTCAAGCTTGTCGGCGAGATCGACGGTACTGGACTTGGTGCGCACGAAAATAATCATGCCGTCGATGGTTTCCATCTCGAGCATGCGGGTGAGTGCATCGAGCTTGTTGGTGCCAGACACTGACCAGTACGATTGCTCTATTGCCTCTACTGTTTTAGTGCGTGTTTCGATGCGAACCACTTTCGGGTCGCGCAAGTGCTTGTCGGCAATTTTCCGGATCGGCGCCGGCATCGTGGCCGAGAACAAAGCGACCTGCCGCTGCGCCGGCGTATGGTCGAGAATCCACTGCACGTCGTCGATAAAACCCATACGCAGCATTTCGTCGGCTTCGTCGAGCACCACGGTTTGCAGCGCGTCCAGCCTCAGCGTTTTGCGGCGCAGGTGGTCCATGATGCGCCCGGGTGTACCAACTACCACGTGCACGCCGCGCTTGAGTTGCTGCAACTGGTTGCCCATGCCCTGGCCGCCGTATACCGGCAAAACGTGGAAGCCTTTCATCTGCGATGCGTAGGTCTGCATCGCCTCGGCGACCTGTATCGCCAGTTCACGCGTGGGCGCCAGGACAAGTGCCTGCGGCTTTTTGATCGAGAGATCGAGCTTGCTGAGGATAGGCAGCGCAAAGGCGGCTGTTTTGCCGGTGCCGGTTTGCGCCGTACCGAGAATGTCGTGGCCTTCCAGCAGTAGCGGAATAGCCTGTGCCTGCACCGGGGTGGGCTGTTCATAACCGACTGTTTTCAGCGCTTGCAGCACGGGTGCGGCAAGGGCAAGGTCGCTGAACTGGATTTCGTGTTCGGGCATGGATTTGTGCCAGGTATCGTTTGCAGAGAAGAAAAAGCAGGGCAAGAACGATACGCTGAAAGAGGCAGGAAAAATAGTGGAATTTGGGCCTTTCACGGGGCAGAAGTTGGTCGCCGCCGCGTATTAGCGTTTATTGCAGCTGGTACACCCTGATGTAATCAACAATCATTGCCTGCGGGAATACTGTCGAATCATCGGGATTGGGCAGGAAATCGCCGCCCACCGCGATGTTCATCAGGAAGAAAAACTCTCCGCGCAGTTCACTTAACTCGCCCGGAGTAATACTGATGACATGGAAAGGCTGTGTCGCATCATCGAGATACCAGCTGATCGAGTTACTGGTCCAGACGATACTGAACACGTGGAACTCGTCGGCAAAAGTGCCCGATGGCAACACCGGTGAATTATCGCTACAGTTGGGATCGGCGCAATCGCTGGTGTAATAGGCGTTCTGGCCGCTGCCGTTCTGCCAGTGTGCCGTGCCGAGCACCTTGTTTGGCTGGTTGCCGCGCATTTCCATGATGTCAATTTCACCACTGGCGGGCCAGCCGACGCTGGTAATATTTTCACCCAGCATCCACAGTGCCGGCCAGTAGCCTGTGCCGGCTGGCAATACCGCGCGAATATCAACGCGCCCGTACCGGAAGAACCGTTTGCCCTGGGTTTTGATGCGCGAGGCGGTGTAATTCTTGCCGCCGAAGTTTTCCTGCCTGGCCTCTATGCTGAGCACGCCGTTGGCGACGTTGGTATTTTGCGAACGATAGTACTGTAATTCGTTATTGCCCCAACCGCAGATACCCTGCGCACACCCGTCGCCAATCTCAAAAGTCCAGTCGGCCTGGTTCAGTGCGGAGCCGTTGAATTCATCACTCCATACCAGCGAATAGCCGGGGTAGAAAGTCGGTGCGTCGTAGCCGCCATACACACCGGGTGCGCAGCCGTCGGCATTGACGATGGTATCTGGCGCCGTGGCAGGGCACTGGTCGCGGCTGTCGTCTACACCGTCGTTGTCGCTGTCTGCTACCAGTGCGCTATAGCCGTGAACTTCCATTTCGAATATCGAATAGCCCCAATTATTACCCGCGGGACGCGTTTGCCCGAACATGCGCACGAAGCGCCAGGCACCGCTGACCAGCACGTTGTCGGTGCGATCACCAAACGTGCCGCCGGACTGGCTGGCCAGCGTGGTCCAGGTACTGGTGTCGTTCGAACCCTGTATTTCGTAGCTTGCTGCGTTGGCCGCTTCCCAGTGCAGGATCACTTCGCTGAGCTCGTATGCGCTGCCCAAATCAAGCATTAACCAGGAGGGATCGATGCCGTGCTGCGATTCCCAGCGCGTGCCCATCTGGCCATCTGCGGCAGCACCCGGGCCGCCCGCTGCACCGCTGCTGCTTGCCGATGCCGCTACGCTCGTACTGCCGGTGATTTGCAGTGGTACTGAATCCAGCAGCGGCAGCGAGGCGAGCAGTTGGATGCGTGTTGCAGTGGCCGCCCACACTGCACTGGCAGTGAGTAGTACGCCGACGAAAACAAACAGCATCAGGATAGAAATCACAGCGGGTGAGCGCAAAGCGGTGCTTTGGGCCGGTTGCAAAAATTTGCGCCGACGCACCACAGGCACGGCACCTATCGCGAACAGCACAAGCGCCAGCACGATATACGACGACAGCATCAGCGCCGGTACGTTTTCGCCTGGCAAATTACTGGCCTGTCCGGGTGTCGATGTCGAGTCATTCGGGTCGCTGCCAAAAGCAGTTTCCAGCGAATCGACCACGCCATCGACGTCGCTATCAATGCCGTCGGGATCGGCCGCCGGTACCGTGCTGCCGATTACACCCTGTGCCAGCGGCGCGGTGTTGACGACGGTTAGCGGTACGGTGATATCAAAATCAGCATTTTGCCCGGCCGCGATGCCGGATACGGCGAGGACAAGATCGCCGCTACTGCCGGTTGCGCTACCGGCAGCCACATCAAATTCGACAGCGGCGAGACGGCTGCGTGCTCCCGGAACAGTTGCCGGGATCAGCGTTGCACTGGCCGCGCTGACAAATGCCGGCGGCGTATTGCTTATGGATATGGAATGAAAGACCGCACCCGGATTGGGGTTTTTGAGCAGAATATAGACAGTGTTACCGCTAGTGGCTGCTTCAACATCGTAGGCAGCGACATTTTTTGACGGGAACAGGCACGCTACGGCAAGAGAGAACAGCAGGGGTGTCAGGGCGCCCGGAAAGCGTCGATCAAGCATGGTTTCCTACCCGGGATTTTTGGTGCCGGGATATGTGGGTTACAGTTCAGCGGTCGACCAAAATAGCACCGGCGAGGCTCCC
>JBATGO010000263.1:0-7866 GCA_049665845.1 Pseudomonadales bacterium
TCATCGGGTTGCAGGCGGATCACCAGTTGATTGCTACTGAGGCTACCGCCGATTGCATCGAAAAACTGGTGTACGACCGGCTTGAACTGGATGATGATTTCCAGGCGCCGCTGGGCGAGGCGCTTGCCGGTACGCAGGTAAAATGGCACACCCTGCCAGCGCGTGTTTTCAATTTCAGCCTTGATCGCGACAAATGATTCGGTATTGGAGCGCGAGGTTTTCGCATCCTCTTCCTGCGCATAAGCGGGCACTTTTTCACTCTCGACCGTACCCGTACCGTACTGTCCACGTACCGTTACACTGGCAACATCATGAGCGTTGACCGGCTTCAGGCAGCGCAGTACTTTGAGTTTCTCATCACGCACGAAATCGGGACGGTTCTTGGCAGGCGGCTCCATACTGACCAGGCAAAGCAGCTGCAACATATGGTTTTGCACCATGTCGCGCAGCGCACCCGCCTCGTCATAAAAGCTCCATCGACCGCCAACGCCGATGGACTCGGATGCGGTGATTTGCACATGGTCGATATAGTTGCGGTTCCACAGCGGCTCGAAAAATACGTTGGCAAAACGCAGTGCCAGCAGGTTTTGTACAGTTTCCTTGCCGAGGTAATGATCGATGCGATAGATCTGCGCTTCGTCAAACACCGATTTAATATGGCTATCGATTTCCTCAAAGGTTTCGCGCGACTCGCCCAATGGCTTTTCGATTACGATACGCGTATTGGGCGTGACGAAACCCGCTGCATCCAGCGCCAGGCAAATCGGCGAGAAAATCGATGGCGGCGTCGACAGGTAGATAACGCGATCGCCCTCGCCCACCTGCCCGGCGAGTTCGCTGAAGGAGGCCTCCGCAGTGGCATCGCCAACAAACTGGATCATGCGCTGGGAAAATCGCTGCCAGGTTTTTTCGTCAACCACATCGGTGTACTCGCTCAGCTCTATCCAGCGCCGAACCTCTTCAATAAAGGCTGGCGGTTCGAAGCGCCCGCGACCGAAAGCAAATATGCGTGCAGTAGCAGCCAGCAGGCCCTCACAGTCGAGGTTATACAGTGCGGGGTAGAGTTTGCGAAAGGCGAGATCTCCCTCGCCCCCGATGATAATGACTTGACTATTGACGCTCATGCGCGAACTTTACACGGTGTGGTTGAGGGGATTTAATGGATCGGGCCCGGGGCCGCACAGGTTAGCGAAATACTTGTGCTCACAACAACAAAAAAAGGGTGAAACTTGCCAGTAATAGAATTACCTGGCACGATTTCCCGACGTTGATGCAAATTGAGCCGACCGAAAGGTGATCCGGGGCCAACCAACATTATCTGCGAAACTTGGCCTGAGAAACTTGGCTTGAAAAACATGGCTTGAGCAGCACTGCTCACTAAACGTTGCTGAGAATAGATTGCCTGGCATATGTTGCCGGCAACCTGGGCAGCAATTGATCCACGGGGCCGGGTCATTTGGTGACTGTCTGCCGCAAGCGCATGTGTTTACCGCATGCTTTGCACCGCTGGTCTCATCCGTGTAGGCGAACGCATCCCCGCTGGTGAAAATAGTGACCCTGGAAGCGCGGCGGGCCACATTGCTCCCGCCCTGTTCGTGTACAGCCAGTCCGATGCCGGGTTCCGGGTCGCGAAGGCACCCTGTAGCGCGCCATGCAAACGCGCGGCGAACAGCTGGTGCTTTTCTGTATACCATTGATTTATAAAATTTTTATCAACCGGACACCCATGTTGCGCGCAGGCCACGAGCTCGCAGCCGCATCCAAACCCACGGGACATCCCCGACGAGGCAAATTATGAAAAAGACCAAAATTGGCATCAACGGCTTCGGCCGCATCGGCAGGTTTGTATTTCGCCTTGCCCAGCAACGCGACGATATAGAGGTGGTTGCGATCAATGACCTGATCGACATCGACTATATGGCTTATCTTTTGCGCTACGACTCTACCCATGGGCGTTTCAAGGGCGAAGTAGAAACCGGCGACGGTGGCCTGGTAGTGAATGGCAAAGCTGTTCGCGTGACTGCCTGCCGCAACCCTGCCGAGATCGACTGGGCTGCCGTGGGCGCCGAAGTGGTGGTTGATGCAACCGGTCTGTTCCTGACCCAGGAGACTGCAGGTGAGCACCTCAAGGGCGGCGCAAAAAAAGTGGTTATCACCGCACCAGCCAAAGACAGCACCCCCATGTTTGTGATGGGCGTAAACCACGACAGCTACAAAGGCGAAGCAGTGGTGTCCAACGCCTCCTGCACAACCAATTGCCTCGCACCGGTGGCGAAAGTGCTGCACGATAACTGGGGCATCGTCGAAGGCCTGATGACCACCGTGCACGCCACGACTGCAACACAAAAGGCGGTAGATGGGCCAGCCAGCAAGGACTGGCGCAGTGGCCGCGGAGCAGGTCAGAACATCATTCCCGCATCCACCGGTGCCGCCAAGGCGGTTGGCAAGGTTATCCCGGAACTGAACGGCAAACTGACCGGCATGGCTTTTCGCGTGCCAACGCCCGACGTATCGGTCGTCGACCTGGTCGTGCGCCTCGAAAAACCGGCGAGCTACGAAGCGATTTGCGATGCGATGAAAAAGGCTGCCCGGGGCAGCCTGCAAGGCATTCTTGCCTACACGGAAGACGAGGTTGTTTCGAATGATTTTATCGGCGAAACCTGCACGTCGGTGTTTGATGCCAAGGCGGGAATTGCGCTGAATGACAATTTTATCAAGGTTATCGCCTGGTACGACAACGAGATCGGTTATTCCAGCAAGGTCCTCGACCTGGTTGCGCACATCCAGCATGCGGGTGATGCGGTAAAAAAGCAGGGTGATTTCGCGGCGGATCGCGAAGCACTGACCGCCTGATCAAACCATTGGGCATCCATTAGACTTGCTCGCGCAACCGGGGAAAGCCGACATCCCCGGTTGCGTTTTTTTATAGCCACCTGCCCTCGCAAATTGACATTTGCCAACACAATAGATACATCTCCTCCGCCGTGGTTCGGTATCGCCGTAACCACTAGCCTGTTCAACCCTGCATGCAAAATAATCCTTCCAGCGGCTTCAATTGAACAGGACTTTGGCAAGCCAGTCGGACAGGAACACAATACCGATAACCGGCACGATAGTGCCCAGCAAAGTTGCCACCAGGTGCTGCCGGTCGCTTACCGCAGACAGTGCAAAACCATAATTCAGTCCGGGCGCTGTCGAAAAGAGCAGGCGCAGCACGGCGATGGTTCGCAGCGGGCGATGTTCCAGGCCCGCCAGCATTTTTCTAACCAGCGCATTTTTGATTGATTCGGATTCGAATCCCGCACCATTCAAACGCCGTACCAGCGTAAACGAAAATATTATTGCTAAATTGGCACCTGCCAGCGCAATCAACGCGCCAGGAAAAATTCCCCAGACCAAACCGGCTGTAACCATAAACAGGATGCCTGGCACCGAAAACAACAGGCCCAGGCAGAACAGCACCAGATAAAGCAAGATGCCGAAGATGCCAAGCGCCTGGATATAGCCCCTTAAAACAGCAGGCTCAAAACGTTCAGCAAGATGAAAGTACTGGCCAATTGCAATCAGTGCCAATAATACGGCCAGCAAGACGACCAGTCGCTTGCGTTTGCGCGTGCTGCGATTATCTGCAGTCTGCACCGCATCGTTTACAGGCATAGCAAAACTGCCTCCTGCGCGGGTAACCACATTTAGAGTGGGTGCAGCGTCAGTGGAAGCTGGTCGTCGGGCAGGGGAATAGGCAGGTAGCGCGTACTACTTTCCGCGCCTCGATTTGTTTCGATGCGGTAGTTGCGCAAAAGATGGTACAGAAAAACTTTTACCTGCATGTCGGCAAATTTGAAGCCAAGGCATTTGTGCGCACCACCTCCGAAAGGTATCCACTGGAACGGGTGCTTTTTGTGCTCGGCGCGTTCGGGCAGGAACCGGTCGGGGTCAAAGTGGTCCGGATTACTCCAGTACTGCTCACTGTGATGTATGCGATCGATTAGCACACCAATCGCGGTATTTGCAGGAAAGTGCATGCCGCGATACTCGAAGGCGTCTATCGCGCGGCGCGGTACCATCATTACCGGTGGTGTGCATCGCAGCGTCTCCCTGAACACGCGGTCAGTAACGTCCAACTCTCCGGTCTGGTCAAAACCGATACCACCATCAGCCAGCGCAAGCAATTCCGTGCGCACCGTTTCCTGCCACTCGGGATGCTCACCAAGCGTCGCCATAATGCTGCAGAGTGAACTGGTGGTGGTGTCGTGTGCTGCAAACCATATCAACAGCGTGTGCGCGACAATGTCGTCTACCGTCAGCTCATTGTCCGGATCGGCGGACAGGTGGCACAGCGAGGTGAATATATCTTCCGCTTCGCTTTGCTTGCGTTCCTCGACATGTGAGGCAAGCCAGGTACGCAGGTACGCGGTGCCTTCCATGGCGCGCGCGAACGCAGAGCCGGGAATCCGCAGACGAAAGATCACTGTGATACCGCCAAGCAGGTCGATGAAAGCCTGGTTGAGCCGACCTGATTCATCACCAAGGCTGGAACCCAGGAATACGCTGGCTGCGTTATCGAGCAACAATGACTTGATTGCGGACTGGAACAGGAATTTTTGTCTTGCCGGCAGTGTGCTGATGCCGGCATCAATAAGAAGGTTGAGGCGATCACAATACGCCGCCATTACCTTGCTTTTGAACGCTTGCTGCAAGGGCCTGCGATGCTTGCGGTGGTCGGCAAAATCGCGCAGCAGGATACCGCCGCCGAGCATTTCCCTCGCCATCATCCAGCCGCGCTCGCTGGAAAAATTTTGCGCCTGGTCCAGCAGCACATATTGCGCGGCGTCAGCGTCGGCAAACATGACTTGCCGGCGAGTGAACGCTGAGCTTCGATATATCGTTCCGTACCGTGCAACCATACGGGCACTTTGTGCACGCGCGTCTCGCAACAGTTTAAAACTATGCCCCACCACGGGCAGGCCGTAATCACCGGGCAAATGATCCAGCCCGGTTTCAGGCCGCAGCGGCAACGCAGCAATTTTTTGTAGAAGTGCTTGTTGCTGTGCGGTGATGCCGGGCGTGCTCATCTATTACCAGCCCGTGATCTCTGCCATTGCCGAACCAATCTCCGCCAGGCTACGCACGGTTTTTACACCCGCATCTTCCAGGGCTGCAAATTTCTCGTCGGCGGTACCCTTGCCGCCGGAAATGATCGCGCCGGCGTGACCCATGCGCTTGCCTTTGGGGGCGGTAACGCCTGCGATATAGGACACCACCGGCTTGCTGACATTCGCCTTGATAAAAGCAGCCGCCTCTTCCTCTGCCGTACCACCGATTTCACCGATCATCACAATCGCCTCGGTAGCCGGGTCCTTTTCAAAAAGTTCGAGCACATCGATGAAATTCGTGCCGGGGATAGGGTCGCCACCAATACCTACACAGGTAGACTGGCCAAAACCTGCATCGGTGGTTTGCTTTACCGCTTCGTAAGTAAGTGTTCCGGAACGCGAGACGATACCCACTTTACCGGGCTTGTGGATATTGCCGGGCATGATGCCAATCTTGCACTCGCCCGGCGTGATCACGCCCGGGCAATTAGGCCCGACCAGTCGCACGCCGAGTTCGTCACAGCGCACCTTCACCTCGAGCATATCGAGCGTCGGTATACCTTCGGTAATCGCGACAATCAGCCTGATGCCGCTGTTGGCCGCCTCGAGAATGGAATCCTTGCAAAACGCTGCAGGCACGTAGATAACCGATGCATCCGCACCGGTTTCAGCCACTGCGTCGGCGACCGTGTTGAATACCGGCAAGTCGAGGTGCACGCTGCCACCTTTACCCGGCGTTACGCCACCGACCATTCTGGTACCGTACTCAATAGCTTGCCCGGAATGAAAAGTACCCTGCCCACCGGTAAAGCCCTGGCAGATAACCCTGGTGTTTTTGTCGATCAAAATAGACATCGAATTATTTCCCCGCTGCTGCTACGGCTTTTTGCGCAGCGTCCGTTAAACTTTCGGCAGCAATAATATCCAGCCCCGAATCTTTCAGTACCTGTTTACCCTGCTCTGAGTTGGTGCCTTCAAGGCGTACCACCACCGGTACGTTTACACCAACCTCTTTCACTGCGTCGACGATGCCGTTGGCGATCATGTCGCAGCGCACGATGCCGCCGAATATATTCACCAGCACCGCTTTAACATTTTCGTCCGAGAGAATCAGCTTGAAGGCATGCGCGACGCGCTCCTTGGTCGCGCCGCCGCCAACGTCAAGAAAGTTGGCCGGGAAACCGCCGTGCAGTGCGACGATATCCATGGTGCCCATGGCGAGCCCGGCGCCGTTGACCATGCAACCAATATTGCCATCCAGCGCAACATAATTAAGCTCCCATTCGGCAGCCTCCGCTTCGCGCGCATCTTCCTGGCTGGGATCTTCCATCACCTGCAGGTCCTTGTGACGAAACAGCGCATTGCCATCGATACCGATTTTTGCATCGAGGCAGTGCAGGTCGCCATCGGCCTTGATGACGAGCGGGTTGATTTCAATAAGCGCCAGATCCTTTTCCTTGAAAAGTTTTGCCAGCCCCAAAAAAATCTGCGTGAACTGTTTTACCTGTGCACCCTTGAGGCCCATACTGAAGGCGAGTTGCCGACCCTGGTAAGGTTGCGCGCCGGTTAGCGGATCTATTTCAGCCTTGAGGATTTTTTCAGGCGTGTCGTGCGCAACCTTTTCAATTTCAACACCACCTTCGGTCGACGCCATAAACACAATGCGCCGCGTGGAGCGATCAACCACTGCGCCTAGGTAAAGTTCATCGGCGATATCGGTGCAGGTTTCAACGAGAATTTTGCTCACCGGCTGGCCACCGGCGTCGGTCTGGTAGGTGACCATTTTTTTGCCCAGCCATTGGGCGGCAAATTCCCTGGCTTCTGCGGCGGACTCAACCAGTTTTACGCCACCGGCCTTGCCGCGCCCGCCGGCATGCACCTGGGCCTTGACGACCCACTTGTCGCCGCCAATTTTCCCGATTGCTTCGGCCGCCTGCTCTGGCGAGTCGCAGGCATAGCCTTTCGACACGGGTAAACCGTATTCGGCAAACAGTGCCTTGCCCTGATATTCGTGAAGATTCATCGCGGAGTTTCCGTCAGGTGGTGAGATTTCGAGAATGACACCGGTCGAGGCTGTGAACGGTGCATCCTGCAGTAAAACGCTAGCGGGAGCGCAGCTAAGGCGCTGCGGGATTTTCCCAAAAATGTCCTGTCTATCGCAAGTGCATAACGCCACTTACGGTACAAAACTCGAACCCGATCCGGGAAAGTTCGCCTTAAACGGACGAAACCAGGATCAGCGGTGAGCAGGAAGGTGGATTGCGATGCAGCCAGAACAGGGTCAGCGTGCTGAGCGAAAAGCACTTGCCCTGCCATGACACGCTGTAAATACATCCATGTACGCTCGCCGGCGGCGTCCATGCCGCCGGACGGTCATGGCAGGGCAAGCACTTCCCGCTACCCGCTGACCCTCTCCACTCCCGTAAGTCGATTTATTTGCTAAGCCTTGACTTTCCTCGGCGGCTTGTTCGGGATATGAATCGCGTGTCCGGCTACTGCCAGCGCAGCCTCGTGCACCGCCTCCGACAAGGTCGGGTGACTGAAAACCGTCAGCGCGAGGTCTTCGGCTGAGCCACCAAATTCGATCGCCACCACCATAATTTGCACCAGGTCCGCAGCACTTGGCCCAATGCAATGGCAACCAAGCACTCGATCGGTTTTTGCATCCGCGATGATTTTCACCATGCCGGTGGTGTCGTTGGCCGCCATCGCCCGGCCGCTGGCCGAGAAGGGAAACACACCAACCTTGTATTCCTGGCCGCCGGATTTCAGG
>JBATGO010000264.1:0-4448 GCA_049665845.1 Pseudomonadales bacterium
TGGCACACGCTGATGGCCATGACTTTAAACTCAGTGAAAAGTTAAGTGTCACGGGCTTTATCGACATGTCTTTTGTTTACACCGACCCGGATGGCGGCAGCTCGAGCCAGGTTTTCGGACTGGACCAGTTCGAAATCGACTTTCTATACACCTTTGACGACAAGCTCACTGCCCAGGTCGACCTGGAACACCAGGACGATCAAGATGATACGGGTGGCCAGGAAACCGACGTAGAGCAGGCTTTTATTACCTACAAGTTCGACGACACCTTCAGCTTGAAAGGTGGCCGCTTCCTGAGCTACTCGGGTTGGGAAACTGAAGAGCCCACCGGGCTGTTCCAATACAGCGGCACCGGCTACGCCAAGTATTTTTATGGTGGCTACCAGCAAGGTGTATCCGGCTACTACGACGGGCCAGGGTTCGATATTGCGGTCTCGCTGGTCAACGACCTGGGCGACCTCGTTGGCGAGGGCACGGACAACCAGAATATTGGCACCGAGTTGATGATTGCCGTAAACCCGGTGGAAGGCTGGACCGCCAAGGCGTTCTACATGACTGAACAGGATACAGACCTGATTAACGTCTGGACTTCTTATGCGGCTGCCGGCTGGACCTTTGCACTGGAATACAACACTTCCGAGAACGCTGGCGCAGCGAATACGGTTGCCGGAGGTATTGATGCAGAGGCAGATGGCTACCTTGCCATGGTCAATTACGCCTGGGACAAGTTCGGCATTACGCTGCGCTACCACGAATCAGAGGTAGAAGACTCTGCTGGAACCACGGTTGAAGAACTCAGTGCTATTACCTTCGCACCCAGTTACGCGGTCACGGACAACCTGCTGATTGTTACGGAATATCGCATGGACGAGGACGAATTGACCAAGGTCGATACCGACTCCTTTGCAGTCGAGGCCCTGCTGACCTTTTAAGCCTGTCTTTTAACTTTTACTTAACAACGGTGATACCTATGTTTTTAAAGAAACTCATGGCCGCCATCGCGGCATCTGCCGCGCTGGTACTATCTTCCGTGGCCATGGCTGCGGATACAATCAAGGTCGGTGTATTGCACTCACTGTCGGGTACCATGGCGATCTCGGAGACCACGTTGAAAGATACGGTGTTGATGATGATTGACGAGCAGAACCAAAAAGGTGGCCTGCTCGGTAAGCAACTCGAGGCAGTCGTTGTTGATCCTGCTTCCAACTGGCCGCTTTTTGCAGAAAAAACGCGTGAATTGCTGACCAAGGACAAGGTCGACGTTATCTTTGGCTGCTGGACCTCGGTATCGCGCAAGTCAGTGCTGCCGGTAATTGAAGAACTGAACGGCCTGCTTTTTTACCCGGTGCAATACGAAGGTGAAGAGTCTTCCAAGAACGTGTTCTACACGGGCGCAGCGCCAAACCAGCAGGCGATTCCTGCGGTTGACTACCTGATGAACGAGATCGGAGTGAAACGCTGGGTACTTGCCGGCACCGACTATGTGTATCCGCGCACTACCAACAAAATCCTCGAGGCGTACCTGAAAGCAAAAGGTGTTGCCGATGCGGATATCATGATCAACTACACGCCGTTCGGACACTCCGATTGGCAGGGTATTGTTTCGGATATCAAGAAGTTTGGCAGCGAGGGCAAGCAGACGGGTGTGGTCTCCACTATCAACGGTGATGCAAACGTCCCTTTCTACAAGGAGCTGGGTAACCAGGGTCTTTCTGCAGAAGATATCCCGGTAGTTGCGTTCTCGGTTGGTGAAGAGGAACTTTCCGGCCTGGATACCGGCCCGCTGGTAGGCCATCTTGCGGCATGGAATTATTTCCAGAGTGTTGAAGCGCCTGAAAACTCGGCTTTTATCAAGCAGTGGAAAAAGTTTATCAAGGACAAAAAGCGCGTAACCAACGACCCGATGGAAGCCACGTATATTGGTTTTAACATGTGGGCTGCTGCGGTTGAGAAAGCGGGCACGACCGATGTTGATACAGTAGAACAAGCGATGATTGGTATTACCACGCCTAACCTTACCGGTGGCACAGCGGTCATGAACAAGAACCACCACTTGTCCAAGCCGGTGCTGATTGGCGAAATCCAGTCCGACGGGCAGTTTGAAGTTGTCTGGGAAACCGACGGCGTGGTGCCTGGTGATGCATGGTCAGACTTTCTGCCTGGCTCAAGGGATATCGTGGCTGACTGGGTGCCGCCGATCAAGTGCGGTAACTTCAATGCCAAAACTGCTAAATGCTCAGGTCAGAATTTCTGATCCGGGTTGGGAAATGGTCGAGGAGAAATTATTTTTTGTTTCGACCGCGCCCAGGACGGTAATTGCAAAGCTCCCCTGATGCATAGTCATCGGGGAGCTGCACTCCTTCGGGCCTGCACTCCACAGGCCCGTTTTTTTGGCAGTCATATCCGGTTTTCGATTCAAACACACACTATGGCCATTATTTTGCGTAGCATGAGTATAAGGACGGGCAGCGTTTTGTTCATGCTCCTGATGTCACTTGTGCTTATTTTCAGCGTTGTCTTGCCGACTGCTGCGGTTGCTGCGGATGACGGGAAAAAATCTGCTATCCCGGACGTTACCGAATTGATTAATCGTTTACCCCTGGTGAAACTCCGGGAGATGGGTGCTCTGGTTGCGCAGCTTGAGGCGCGGGAAGATGAGCGCCTTTTACCTGTTTTTGAAGCTTTAATGGAAGGCAAACTGTACTTCGTCAAGTCGAGCAAGGCGGTCATTCTGCTCGGTGATGAGGCTGCAGAAGGCAATACATTCATGGCGGTGAGCGCAATGGACGGAAGCGCGATTGCCAATGTTAAAAAATCGCAAGTCGGTAAAATCCGGGTTAACAACAGTCTTCGCAAACAGCTGCGCAAGGCCATTGCCCGGCTAACCCTTTTCAGCTCTTCGCCTGCAACGCGCAAGCAAGCAGTCGATCGATTAATGAGTGATCTCGATGACGATAACATCGAACTTTTGACACAAGCGCTCGCGCAGGAAAAAAATGCCGGCGTCAGAAAAAAAATTCGTTTTGCCCTTAGTGTTGCAGCGCTTGATGCCAGTGACATGCGCGTAAAGAAAGCGGCCGTCAGTGCGCTGTCGGGAGAAGTGCACCCCGAAGTGCGCAACCGGCTCGCAAGGATTGTGGAAAAAGACGATCAGGGGAACTATCTGGAGCAGGATAGCGAGTTGGTCAAGCTTGCACTTGCATCGATAAAAAAGAGCGACAGTCGACTGCAGCTTTACGGCTTTTTCGAAAGAGTGTTTTTTGGCCTGAGCCTCGGTTCGGTATTACTACTGGCTGCCATTGGTCTCGCAATAACCTTTGGCGTAATGGGCGTAATCAATATGGCGCACGGCGAGCTACTGATGCTCGGTGCCTATACCACCTACGTCATACAGTTGCTAATGCCCAATCACATCGGGCTTTCACTGTTCGTCGCAATTCCGGCGGCGTTTGTATTTTGTGGCCTGGTTGGCGTAGCCATTGAGCGGGGTGTAATCCAGTTCCTGAAGGGACGCCCGCTGGAGACGCTGCTGGCGACATTTGGCCTGAGCCTGATACTGCAACAAACGGTTCGCTCGATATTTTCACCGTTGAACAGGCAGGTTAGTACACCTGAGTGGATGTCCGGAACGCTGGAGATAACCACGGGTTTATCGCTCACCTACAATCGCCTTTACATCATTTTGTTTTCCCTGGTCGTATTCGGCCTCCTGTTGCTGGTTATGAAAAAGACCGCACTGGGTTTGTACGTGCGCGCAGTTTCGCAAAACAGGGACATGGCCAGGGCCGTCGGTATACGCAGCGAATGGGTCGATGCGATGACCTTCGGCCTGGGCTCCGGAATCGCAGGTGTCGCCGGAGTGGCACTCAGCCAGCTCACCAATGTGGGTCCAAACCTCGGTCAGTCCTACATCATTGATTCATTCATGGTCGTTGTATTCGGTGGCGTAGGCAACCTGTGGGGTACCCTGGTCGGCGCCTTCTCGCTGGGTATTGGCAGCAAGTTCCTCGAACCGGTAACCGGTACGGTACTCGCGCAGATACTGGTGCTGGTGTTTATCGTACTGTTTATCCAGAAACGGCCCCGAGGTCTGTTCCCGCAACAGGGGAGGTCTGCCGAACAATGAATACCAAAGCGGAAAAAGCGCCTTATGTTATGCCGACATGGCGAACAGGCATGTTTGCCAGCCGTGGTGGCAATATCTTTATTGCAATACTGGTTGCAGTAACGCTGGGTGCATCCATTGGCAACCAGCTAATTCCAGAGGGCTCCTGGCTGCATGTCGATACCTACACGATAACGTTGCTGGGCAAGTACCTGAGTTTCGCACTGCTGGCAATGGCGGTCGATGTCATCTGGGGCTATTGCGGTATCCTGAGCCTCGGACACGGTGCCTTTTTTGCACTGGGTGGTTACGCGATGGGTATGTACCTGATGCGGCAGATTGG
>JBATGO010000265.1:0-1578 GCA_049665845.1 Pseudomonadales bacterium
GTTCAGGACGAGGGGCGCACCCGCGTGCGGGACGAGTACATTGTTTCAGCGCCGGTCGCCGGAGACCTGTTGAGGGTCGACTACAAGCCGGGCGCGGCGGTCCGCGCCGGCGAAACCGTAGCGCGCATCCTGCCCGGAAAACCCGCGTTTCTTGATTCGCGTTCGCTGGCCGAAGCACAAGCGCGGGTGCGCTCCGCCGAGGCTGCGCTGGCGGCCGCCCGGGCCGAACTCGAACAGACCCAGCAACGCCTCTCGTACGCACGGGTGGAGGAGGAAAGGACCACGAGCCTCAGGAACAAAGCGCTCGTCTCGGCTGGAGAGTACGACCGTGCGCAACTCGAGTTGCGTACGGCGCAGGCTGGCCGCAATGCGGCGGCGGAGAATGTCGCGCTTCGCAGCGCCGAACTCGATGCGGCAATCGCCCGACTCGTACAGCCGGGCAGCAAGTCCGACACCAACGCTGTCGTTGAAATCGTGGCGCCGGTAACAGGTCGGGTGTTGCGTGTAACGCAGGAAAGCGAAAGCGTTATTGCGGCGGGTTCCGGCATCCTGTCGATTGGTGATGCGGAAAATCTCGAAGTTGTGGTCGAATTGCTGTCGACCGATGCGGTGCAGGTCGATATCGGTGCAGAAGTCATCATGGAAGGCTGGGGACGCAGCGACGAGCTGCTCACGGGCCGTGTACGGATGGTCGAGCCGTATGGCTTCCTCAAGATATCGGCACTCGGTGTCGAGGAGCAGCGAGTCAATGTTATTGTGGATTTCACCGGACCAGCGTCGGACTGGTCGACCCTGGGACACGGTTATCGTGTCGAAGCGGCGATCGTCACCTGGGAGGCCGAAGACGTGCTGAAAATTCCGGTAGCTGCATTGTTTCGGCTGGGCGGTGAGTGGGCCGTGTTTCGCGTCCATGACGGGCATGCGCAACTGACCACGGTCCAGGTCGGGCGAGACAACGGTCGCTTCGCGGAGGTACTGTCCGGACTGCAGGCTGGCGAGAAGATCATCCTCTATCCCGGCGAACAGGTCGGCGACGGTGTTGCCGTGATAGAGCGAATTGCAGCGTTGAAATAACAGGATTCAGGCAGTCATGCGAAGGGAATTTGCTTGTGAACTTTGATGTGCAGTTTTTCGGTGCGGCGGGTGAAGTTACCGGATCCCTGTACCTGCTTCGCGCCGGCGAGCACAAGGTATTGCTCGAGTGCGGCCAGATCCAGGGCAGCCGTAAGAATGAACTACGAAATCGCCGGTCCTTCCCGCTGCCGGTTGCGGATATCGATGCGGTCATACTGAGCCACGCACATATCGATCACTCGGGACGGGTACCTTTGCTGGCCCGGCGCGGATATTCGGGGCCCATCTACTGCCAGAGCGCAACTCGTGCGCTTTGCCGGATCATGTTGCCGGATTCCGGTTACCTGAATGAAAAGGACACCGAGTGGGAAAATCGCGAACGCGAACGCAAAGGATTGCCGCTGGTCGAGCCGCTGTATACACGTGCTGAAGCCGAACAGTGCCTCAATCTCTTCAAAGACTTCGCTTACGACGAAACGCGAGAGATTCTGCCTGGATTATCAC
>JBATGO010000266.1:0-2366 GCA_049665845.1 Pseudomonadales bacterium
ACAATGAATCATTAATATTTTTCTATAGAACGTTGTCTTTTATCAACATCGGCGTGACAGAAGGGGCTGTTATCAAAAGACGGGTAGTTGCATTACTGATAAACATGTCGACCCGCATCGCTTGCAAATTAAACAGACTGTCGTGTGCAAAGTGTACTGCCTTGTGTAGTTATGGTTTGACTAAACATCGCAAGACTTCTACATCTTAAGAGCACGCCATTTTTTTTAGATTTCGGATAAATGCGCGGGACGTCGGCCTCCCACCGTTCGCTGAAGGATGAGACGGAGATGAATATCAATTGTGGTGTACGAATCGCCGCGCCGGATGCGCCGCGTTTTAAAGTGCTTTATTTTGAAGCGTTTCCGCTACAGCGTCATGCGGTACATAATTATCTTAATGCAGCGATTGAAGTGAGTTTTGACCTGCGCGTTGTGGTCTGTACGGAAGAGGCTGAGAGGGAAATTGAAAGTGGACAACACGACCTGTTACTGTGTGACATCGGGCCCACACCAGAAATTGGGCTTGCAGGTTTGCAGCAGCTAAGGCGCTGCAGGAGAAGCCTGGCAACCATAGCAATCTTGCCTGTCGATACCAGTAATTCGGCCGTCATGGAAACAATGCGAAACGGCGTGACTGAGTACCTGCGGCAAGACCAGCTGAATCACCGTACACTGGCACGTTCAATCAGGCGCGTCCTGAATCCCGCGAGCCTGAGCGACAGCCTTTTCGATCATCGATCCATTGATGGAGTTACCTCGCTGGCCAATGCGGCAACATTTGGCGACCGCTTGCGCCAGGCGCTGTACCGCGATGATCGCTACTCGGGCGATGTTGGACTTGTATTGCTCGATATCGATGATTTCGCTGCGATCAACCTGCGGTATCGTTATACAACCGGTAATGCAATTCTGCTGGAAACAGCCTACCGTATGGTTGACAGCGTGCGAAAACAGGATACCGTCGCGAGGGTCGGCGACAATATGTGTGCTGTATTAATGGAATCGCTTGGAACGCTGGGAAATTTGCAGCGCAAAGTATTCAATATCGTGCAAAGACTTTCGCAGCCCTACCAGGTTGGCGGCGGTGAGACGAAGCTGTTTAGCAGTGTCGGCGCCGGGCTAAGATCAGCGCAGGGTCAATGCGGTAGCCACGAATTCGTTGATGCAGTTGAGTCCGCGCTGATAAACGCCAAGCGGCGAGGCGGCAATTTCGTTGAATACACCGCAGTTTCAGCCAGTGCAAGCGCGATTCAAGAGCAGGCGTGTTGATTGGCGGAGTAACGTTTCGTCAAATTATTCAGGCAGGCAATTTTTTATTAAAGATTGTTATTGTCGTGCAGCGGTCTCACTGAGAAAAACTGCTTTACACACACCTTCGTCCAAACATTCAGGCCGCGCTACAGGCTACTTTTGCGTTGCTGCTTCTACCTGTTCGTCACGCAGCCTGGAGCGCACGCTCATCAAAACCTTGCCATAAGTATTATGGCCGCGCCCGTCTCGCCCACAACCCCAGAAATAGTCATACTCACCGTTATTTACTAATTGATGGTCGCCAGTTTCCAGAAGCAACTTCGCTACTTCAGGGTGGGTTCTGCACTTGATGTAAATTGCTCGGGTCATTATTACCTTTCGCACCTGTTTCCAGTCGGGACGCTTTCTTCGCAGCCATGAATTGCCAAGTTTGCGTGCGCTCTTCGGATGATGGGCGTTACGAATGCGATCCCGGAACTCCGGGCTTTCATACTTCATTGCCTGGTAATAATGTTCCACCGATGGCCACTGGGCGTCATCGAGGTGAAATCCATGCCTGGAGTAACTGCCCAACTCCTGGTTCGGATCGATACGGGAGATGAAGATGGCGTCCTCATCGAGTTGCTTAAATAGACTCAATCGCTCGATTCCCTGTAGCACTGGCTGTAACGCAATTTCCTACCTGTTGCGCCAGATTTTCGCTACGGCTCGGTTGTTGCCAAGGAATCCGACGATCAAACATACCGAGCTTGCGCAAAAAAAGACTAAAAATGGTAGGACAGCAACTGCTTGCACGGTAATAGTAGCCGCCACCAGCGAAACTGCCGACAGCAGGAGAAACATTGTGCCGACGATCTTCAGAATTGTCCGGTGACTGCTTTTATAGTTGTACTCATCATCTCCCTCTTCAAATCGAATCAGGATCGGTGCAAAAAGTTTTCTGAGTTGCGCTTTCATGAAAAGTGAAGCCAGGTGCCCTGAAGCCTACTGAACAACGCGTGATAGCCGGCCTACTTGCAGGCTTTTCGTGATGATACTTGCGAGATGGTCCCGAACGCTACGCACCACTTTGCATTTTTGTAATACGAGCAAGGCAAGAAGTGTCGAGCCTAAAA
>JBATGO010000267.1:0-12604 GCA_049665845.1 Pseudomonadales bacterium
TGAAGTACGAGGTCGACAAGAACAGCGGTGCACTATTTGTCGATCGTTTTATGACCGCGTCGATGTTCTATCCCTGTGCTTACGGCTATGTCCCGTACTCGCTATCCGAGGACGGCGACCCGCTTGATGTGCTGGTGCACACCCCCTACCGGGTGCTGAGCGGCTGCGTGATTCGCAGTAAACCGATCGGCATCCTGAAAATGGAAGACGAGGCCGGCCTCGACGCCAAGGTACTCGCGGTGCCGGTTGCCAGCCTCATACCTGCTTACGCCAGTATTCATGAGGTTGCCGATATGCCGGAAACCATCGTTAACCAGATCGAGCACTTCTTCCAGCACTACAAGGATCTGGAAAAAGACAAGTGGGTGAAAATTATTGGCTGGGGAGACAGTGCAGAAGCCCGCACTGAAATTGCAAAGGCGATCGCCGCGGCGGCGCAATAGGCACACGCCATTGCCTTGGCTGGCGGCGTTGCGCATTGGCTTTATCGCCGGGGTTGGTGGCGACTTCGCGCAGTATTGCTCCTAACGACTTTGTTTCTTTTTCGCGACTTTCCTGATCGCTTTCTTGACGGCTTTTTTCACCGCTTTCCTCACTGCTTTTCTCGGTGATTCACCGGCCGCCTTCCGGGTAATTTTTTTGGCGGCTTTTTTGGCTGCCTTTTTCACCGATTTCTTGCCCGTACGCTTACCCGCTTTTTTAACCGCTTGCTTCGCAATGCTGCGCACAGATTTTCGCGCGATAGACCTGCGCTTTCCTTTCACCTTTCCTTTCGCCTTGCCCTTTGCCTGGGCTTTCTTGCCTGCTTTTAAGCGTGTGGGTGTGCGGGCCGGTATGGCTGCCAGCAGCTGTTTATAGAGTTTAGTGCCCTTGCCTATGCCCTTATGACTCGCAAAGGTTTCTACCGCCATGCGCCAGGCTTTAGACTCTCCATGCGCGTTGATGGAATAGCTGGTGCAAATAATTTTGCCGTTCAGTTCGGAGGCAATGCCAACCTGGAAAATCGGCGTGCGCGTGCCGCTTTTCTCGGTTTTGACCAGATAGCTGATGCCACGCACCGAGCCATCGCGATTGAAACAGCGCTCCGCTTTGTTTTCCTGCCGGGATTTCTGCTGCGCGCCCGCCAGTTCCCGATCGCGACGGTCTGCTGCATTCTGTACGCGTTTTCGCGGAGCGCCGGTCAGTCGCTTGCCGTTTTTCTTGAGGCTGAAGTATTCCTGGTATAGCTTCGCATCTACCGTACGGCGCACGCGATAGCCATAAAACGCTTCGTTATCTAACAGTTTTACGCTCACCAGGCCGCTCTCCGCTTCGGCATGCCAGTACTTCAGCCTGCATCGCTATATAAGTCGATGCATGCTTCGCAGGCGCATTGGCACCATTGGCAAATCGTTAGGTGGTAGCGTTGATATATAGTTGATTTGGAAGGATTGGCAAGAAATCCAATCGGAATTGCCTTAAAAACATGCAATATCTACAAAATCGCACGGAAATTCGAACGATTTGGCTTAGTGGCGCGTTGTTGGCAGCGCCCGATCAGGGCGTTAGCAAAAAAAACGGGCCGGGCGCAACCAGTGCCTGTAACTAGTGTGTTAGATCCTGATCCATGGACAAGGCGGGCGCGTCTTCGCCTGGACTACCAATGATCCTGGCCGGAACACCCACCACGGTTACGTGATCGGGTACAGACTCCAGCACAAGACTACCGCCACCGATTTTCACGCCCTCGCCAACGCGAATCGCACCAAGGATTTTTGCCCCGCAACTGATCATTACACCGTTACCAATGGTGGGATGGCGCTTCCCCGCGCTGCAGCCGCTGCCACCTAGCGTGACGCCATGCAACATCGACACATCGTTGCCGACTTCGGCGGTCTCCCCTATAACAATGCCGGTCGCGTGGTCAAACATAAGGCCATGCCCCAGTTTGGCTGCCGGATGAACGTCAACGTGGAAGCGCAAACTCGCAATATGCTGAATATAGCGTGCTATCGATTTGCGCCCGCTATTCCATAAATGATGCGCCAGCCGCTGGGCCTGGATTGACTGGTAGCCCTTGAAATACATGAAAGGCAGGCAGTAACTGTCGCAGGCCGGATCCCGCTCGAAACAGGCCTGCAGGTCGGCCAGCGCAGCGCTCACGATAGCGGGGTTGGCCCGCAGGCAAGCTGCAAAAAGATCATCGAGAGGCAGCGCGGTTAAGGCCGCCGACTCCAGCCTGGTAGCCAGCCTGGAGGCGAGCGCATCGGCAAAACTCGCGTGTTCGAGCACACTGCTGTAGTAATAACTGGCAAGCAGCGGTTCTGCATGCGCACGCTCCCGCGCCTGCTCGCGCAGCGCCTGCCAGATTTTTTCTTCGTCGATTTTACTCACAACAGGATTGGTCCAATCGGCTTACGCTGTTTTGCCCGCATCAGGTTGCATTCACAGCAGGTTGCCACAGCGTATCAGTACGCGGTTTCCGCGCAGACATAATAACGGTAAACACTGTCGAAATGCGCGAGCAGTGCCTGCCTGAGTTCCAGCGCTTCGAAATTTTGGTAGAACGCATACATGGCGTCGCGCGAACGCAGCGCCTGCATCCGGGAAGCCTGCGGCCAATGGCTCAGGTGCCAGCGTTCCGGCGCAACACCCTCGCCATCATTTGCACGCTCAGCGTAGGGCCTGAAAAAACCAAAGGCGCGGTGCTGGCCAATCAATGTATCGAGCCATTCATGCAGCGCCGCAAACGGCCCGTTGCCACAACACTCCGTGTGCGTCAGCTGTACCCGGTAACCAGGCGCAATGGCCGCCCTGTCGATCACGTCGAAGTCGCTACCCCAATGATGGCGCGATGCGCCGGGCAGGGCCGAGAAACGCAAAATTGCCCGCAGTTTCTCCAGCGGCTGCAAGGCCGCAATATCAACCGGCGCGCCCGCATCATCAACCACATCGCGCAGGCCTCGCGCCTTTTCGTTCCAGATCAGCAGTTGTCGATCAAAGCTGCGATAGGCGCTCACGGCGGCAAGCTCGAAACCCGCCTCTGCCGCCGTGCGGCACAGTGCCTGCCAGTCGGGACGCACGCGGCAATGCATACGCAGCTCGCCAACCTGCACCAGTTCGCTCTCGTCGCGGCCTGTCAAGCGCGCAAATTCGACGCTATTATCGTTCACCTGACTTTATGCACTCCTGTTGCCGGCAAATTGGTTGCTGGCCAGCTATTTTGCAAAGCAATTTCCCGGGAGCATTATGCAACTAATTTGCGCAGTGGGCGATGTAGCCGAGGGCAAGGCACGCGGTTTCGAATGCGATGGCCGCGCTGTGTTCGTGGTAAAAAAGGATGGCGAGCTATATACCTACCTGAACTGCTGCCCGCACCTGGGTATAGAACTTGAGTATCGCGAAGATGAATTTCTTGACGACGCGGGCACGTTGATCCAGTGCTCGACACACGGGGCACTGTTCAGTATTGAAAGCGGTGAATGCCTGAGCGGCCCATGCTGGGGAGACCGGCTCACGCCAGCCAGAACCGTGGTCGAGGCAGGCAGCTTGTACCTGCTCGGCTTCGAGGATCCGCTCAATTAGATGCAGCCTATAGATCGCAATCCACGACTGGCTGGCAGTTGAGCGAGGTGCCGCGCGCAATCACCAGTCGTTGCCCGCTAAAGTTTGGCGCACTCGCGACAATTTCATCCGCGGTGAGCCTGCGCCCGGTAGTCGGCTCGCGCTCGGCGATATCGATAAGGTACAGCGAGCGAAGCACATCGTCGAACACGTAAGCACGCTTGTTGCGTTCCGACAGCCCGAGCCCGATTGCAGAGCGCATACGGTTGCCGCCTTCTTCAGGCAACTCGTTTGAACTAAGCACTTCCACTTGTGCATCTATCGGCGGTGTATCTACGTCAACCTGCAGGCGAAACAGCGCGCCGTTGCCTTTATCGAGAAGCAGCAATTCATAAACGGGCGCATCGCTGTTGCGAGCATTAGCGCGCAGGTCGACAATGTGCATGGCCGCAGGGTCGATGCCGGGGACGTTGTTGTCATACGTAGCGCGAGTACAGGCGCCAGTAAACGCATCGACAATATGAATCGTCGGCGTGTTAGCCTCGGCCAGCAGCAGTACCGCCGATTCTGTTACGCCATCCTCGTCGCGCTCGTGCAGCAGGATCATGTCGTTAGGTGCAACCCACGCGGCGCAATCGCCGGCACTGATAAACGTGCTGCGGTTCGCTGCGAGATCGGCGCTCTCCTCAACGGCGACGGTGCCCAGCGCGACTTCGATCGCGCTCACATCAACTTCGATAATGCCACCCGGCTCAAGCACAAATACAACGTCGCGTGCGGCCCCGCTAGCACCTTCTGCCAGTATCTGTTCAAACGCTACCAGCGCACGCGTCGCAACGAATGGATGATCGGCATTGGCTTCGCCCGTCTCACCCATAGCGGATGCAAGCGCGCGCACCGAGCTGTTGCCGCTAAACGGCAGCGGCACATTGACCAGCGTATCGTCATGCTGGTCAACCACGTAAATACTGTTGCCATTGCTGCTCGCAGCAAAGGCAACCGGGGTTTGCAGGCGCGCGGCCTCGAAGGCATCCTGTGCCGCCTCGAGCGCCGTGTCGTCTCCTGCTTCGGTCGTTGCAATTGCCTGGTCAATGCGCGTCCTGGCACCACCGTTGTAATCAATCGTAAAGATGGTGTTCTGGCCGCGATCCAGCAGCAGCATGCCCGAACCGGTATCCAGCGTATCGATGGCCTGCTCGATGGTCTCGGCAGGATTTACCGACAGAGTTTCGGCCCTGGAGCGCTCGCCGGCGGCAATTGCCGCAGCATCGAGCGAGGCACCGCCTGGCAGGTAAGTACGTCGACCAAGCGTGACGGGCGCGACCACTGCGTCGGGGTCCATAGCCAGCGCGTCCAGCACGTCCGGATCGGTTTCAACGATTTCCACGCCGACAATAGCGCCAAGCTGGTTATCGAGCACCAGCAGCCTGTCGTCATCTGTATCGCTGTTATCACCGTCGTCAAGTACGATCGCCTGTGGCGAGCGGAACAGGTTGACGAAATCGGGGACATTGGCCGAGAGGAATTTGCGGTCCCCATCGAATTCCGGATCTCCGGAAATATCGACCTCAATCACCGCACCGCTGATACCAAGCAGAAAACCACTGTTATCCGATGTCAGAAACTGCCCCGAATCGCTGACAAACAATCTGTCGTCGAGTAGCGCAAGGTGACCAACGCGCGAATAAAACGTCGACTCTGCTTCTACAGTTTCGGCTGCTACAGCATCTTCGTCATCGCCGGGCGACTGCAACAGTTTGCTCTCACCCAAAACAGGATCACCCGTATCGACCGGCGGCACGAGATTGATTTCGATGACACCATTGGCTTCCCTGTCGCTCACAAACAATCGCAATCCCGGCTGTAACACCATATCGACAGGATTAACCAGTTCCGGTTCATCGAGCGCAGGTACCACGTCAAAATCGCTGCGGGCACCATCGGTCAGGGCAACCTGTGTGAGGTCAGTGCGCGCGCGATCGAGCACATAGGCGGTACCCGCAGCGATATCCAGTTCAATGGCGACAGGGTCCTCAAACAGCGGCGCGGCCGCATCGGGCGTGGCCGCATCGGAAAAAATACTGCGTGCAGCGCTGGCCAGGTCAATCGCGACGATTGCGCGCAAGCCCCTGTCGACAACCAGTGCACGCGCGTTGGCCGCATCGATCGCAAAATCCACCGGCTCGACCAACTCGACGCCTGTCCCTATCAACATCGTGCCATCCAGGCCTGAAAAAACGGTTTGCTCACCGCTAGCGAGGTCAACTGTTATCAGAGCCCTGCGTGCTGTATCGAGCAACAGCCAGCGCCGCGCGCCCTGCGAATCGTCAGCTTGCATGGCCGCCTGCCACATCCACGAGCTGCCGCGCAGCACCAGCATACTTTTGTTGACCACGCCGTTGCTGTAGCTTGCCGCCACGTTCACAAGATTCAGCCCGAACTGCAGCTCGGGCGCGGCTTGCCAGTAAAACACCGCATCACCTGCGGTATTCTCCAGTGGCGCAAGCACAACCGGGTCATTTTCGCTGTCGTCCTGGATACTGATTTCAAGTTGTTGCGCGATGCTTGCGCTGGTGCTGGCAACGCTTAATCCGTTGATCGTAAGGCTCCCCGAATCTGAAGCCACCACCGCAGCCGCCGACGGAAAGTCCAGCGCATTTTGCGGTGGGAAAATGAAGGCCTGGTTTGAGTCGTTGCTGTCGATACAGCTGACGAGGAAAACTGCAGCAACCAACGGCAGCAACCACCTCGAGCGCCGGGCAGGGCGAAGCGGCAGCGCGCCAGGATATTCAGTTTGCGCGTATTCGAACGCTCGCTTGCACAAGCTCGCAAGTGCAGCTGGTTGAACACTTTTCAAGGCGTTGAAATCCGGCAAAGGATTGATACTCCGGGCCAAAGAATGATGTGCCTGAAAACAGCGCGTTACCGCGGGCTTGCCGCTCCCGTGGCGGCGCGCAGTTTACCCTATTCCGGCCTGCCGTGTGCCGCGGCAGGCCGGTTTGCAGGCCGTACCCTTGGACCCGGATATCTCTGCAAAATGCCAGGCTCTCGGACGCTCCCTTACCAGTTTTTACATAGCCGATACACAGTGGCACCGCTTGCGGTTTTCTGTTAGATTGCCCGCCCTCGCCGCCAGGGGTACCGCGAAACCAGGCGTTCTGACAGGGCTCGGAGCCCTCAGGCATAAGCGCGGTGCCGCTTGAAAGCTGGCAGCTCAACAGCAACGATAACGCCTAAATTGAATGCCCCAGTGGCAATGGTGAACAGGAACGAGGGTCTCAATATGCCCGCTAAACCGCGCAAAAAGAAAAGCGAGCTCGCCGACAGCTTCCAGAACTTCACGCCTTACAAGCCGAAGCGTGGCGAAGCGTACATGAACGAAGCGCAGCGCGAGCACTTCAAGAACATTCTGCTCACCTGGAAAAGCCAGTTGATGGAAGAAGTCGACCGCACCGTAACGCATATGAAAGACGAGGCGGCCAATTTCCCCGACCCGGCGGATCGCGCCACCCAGGAAGAGGAGTTCAGCCTGGAACTGCGCGCCCGCGATCGCGAGCGCAAACTGATTCGCAAGATCGACCAGACTATCGACAGCATCGACGCCGACGACTACGGCTTTTGCCGCGCTTGCGGAGTGGAAATCGGCATCAAACGCCTCGAGGCGAGGCCAACTGCCAACCTGTGCATCGACTGCAAAACGCTGGACGAAATCAAGGAAAAACTGCAGATGGGCTGAGGCCCGGGCGCCCCGCAACGCCTGCTGATGCAATGAACAGCCTGCTCTTAAAAGCTGCTTTCATGGACCGAAAGCTGCGTGCGCAAGTTCTCACCACACCAACCACTGCCCCGGGCCATTGAGCGCGCGCTATATCGGGCGTTTTGCGCCTTCGCCTACCGGCCCCTTACATGCAGGTTCGCTGCTCGCTGCGCTGGCCAGTTTCCTGGACGCGCGCGCTGCCGGCGGCCGCTGGCTGCTGCGCATTGAAGACGTCGACAAGCACCGAAGCGTAAAAGGCGCCAGCGACGCAATCCTGCGTTCACTGGAAACGCACGGACTCAGGTGGGATGGCGACATCGCCTGGCAGCGCGAGCGCGACGCCCGTTACGAGACAGCTCTGCAACAACTCGCCGTTGCAGAGCGGATTTTCTACTGCAACTGCACAAGGAAAAACCTGCGCAGCACCCGGCAGGGCAAGCCGCACAACAACGAAGGCGTCTACCCCGGCTACTGTCGAGCCAGGCGACACTGCGATTACCAACCCGCCTCTGCGACAGGCCCCGCCAGCCACGCAATTCGCTTTGACGTCAGCGGCTTGCCGGCGCTGCAATTTGAAGACCGCGTGCTGGGAACACAACGATTCGACCTGCATGATCTGGGCGACTTCATCGTGCGCAGGCGCGACGGGCTGTTCGCATACCAACTGGCGGTAGTGGTAGACGACGCCGAACAGGGGATTACCGACGTGGTGCGCGGACAGGACCTGCTCGATTCGACGCCATGGCAAATCGCCTTGCAGCAGGCATTTGGCTACAGCACGCCGCGCTACGCGCACCTGCCGCTACTGCTACACGCAGCCAATGGTGCCAAACTCAGCAAACAGACCGGTGCGCCAGCACTTGACGACAGCTGCGCGGCAGCAAACCTGTTGCTCGCCCTGCAACGCCTCGGGCAAGTGTTACCTGTGCAAAGCGGTGACACGTTACCTTGCCCCGACGAAATCCTGGACCACGCTGTCGCCAACTGGTCGCTGCAAAAAATGCCCCGCAAAGCCATCTCGATCAGTCTGTAAGCTACTGTTTTTACTATATTTTTTTACTATTTTCAAAAATTGCCAGAAGCCCGACCGCAACTTCGCGGGCGCCAGGCCGGGTTCGCGCCGGTTGGCTATTCTCGTTACAAAGGGTTACATTAACGAACTCAAGCGGGCGCACAGCCATGTGCACACGACCCGCAGCACTATGGCCGATACACTTAGATCCTAAGGACACAACTACATCACAAGGACACAACTACATCACAACAACACAAGGCGCAAAGGCCACGCCGCGCAATGGCGAATACGCAACGCCCCCTACGCAAGCGCACTGGCTGAAAACCAGTAGTGCAAACACAAAGGCGATCACTTGAAAAAAATCCTTATTGTTGAAGACGACCGCAGCATCACCGCGCAGATTTTCCGGCTCCTCGAAAATATGGATATAGCGCCCGAACACGTACGCTCGCTGGCGGATGCGAGGCGCGAGGCGCAGCGCACCCAATACGACCTGATCCTCAGCGAACTCGAACTGGCCGACGGGCCCGGTACAGACCTGATTCGGCTGGCCGGCAATTGCCCGGTGCTGATCATGACCAGCTATACAAGCCTGCAGACCGCGGTCGACTCGATGCGCAAGGGCGCGATCGATTACATCACCAAGCCCTTCGCCAACGAGGAACTGCTCGCCGCACTGCAGCGCATTTTCTCGGCTCCCGCTCGCGATTTGCCAGTGCTCGATGCCGGCGAAATTGCAGCGCCGCCGGGCATGATCGGCCACAGCAGCCCGATGCTCGAGGTTTACCGGCGTATCAGCAAATCGGCGCCGACCCGCTCCACAATATTGATACGCGGTGAAACCGGCACCGGCAAGGAACTGGTCGCGCAGGCCATACACAGCGCCAGCACTCGACACAGGAAACCATTTGTCGCCGTCAACTGTGCTGCGATTCCGGAAAACCTGATTGAGTCCGAACTGTTTGGCCACGAAAAAGGCGCGTTTACCGGAGCAACCGGCAAGCGTTCCTGCCTGATCGAGGCCGCCGAGGGTGGCACCCTGTTCCTCGACGAAATCGGCGAGCTGCCATCCGAGGCCCAGGCGCGCTTGCTGCGCTTCCTGCAGGAGAGTGAAATCCGCCGTGTGGGCTCAAACGAATCGCGCAAGGTCGATGTGCGGCTGGTGATAGCCACCCATCGCGACCTGCAGGAAATGACCAAGTCTGGCCTGTTCAGGCACGATCTGTACTATCGCATCAATGTGTTCCGCATCTTCCTGCCACCCCTTTGCCGGCGCGGCGGCGACCTGCTCGACATCGCTGAGCACCTGCTCGAGCGCACGGCGAAAAAACATGGCAAGCAGGGCCTGTTTTTCCTGCCTGATGCGATCCAGGCGATGACCAGCTACGACTGGCCCGGCAATATCCGTGAGCTGGAAAACGTCGTCGAACGTGCTGCGATCATGGCAGATGGGCGTGCTATCGACCGTCATTTGCTTGAAATTGATATGGATCTTGTGGATGTCAACCGAATCCATGCAGAAACACTCACGCCGCTGGCCGCATCACTGCGGGCGAGCCAGGCAGCCACCCTGCTGCACGAAGACCCCAAGGAAGACCTGTCGCTGGAGGAATACTTCCAGCGCTTTGTGATGGAAAACGAAGCGCAAATGAACGAGACCGAACTGGCGAAGAAACTCGGCATCAGCCGCAAGTGCCTGTGGGAACGACGCCAGCGCTTCGATATGCCAAGGCGCAAGAGCCCCGGGCGAAAGCCCAGCGACGACGACGGGGACAGCGAACTAGGCTAAACCTGGCTGATGCCGACCAGCGCAGCAACGAACATCGCGGCGTTTATCAAATGCACAAATTTGTTACCGCGTGTCCGGCCGGGCCGCGTTGAGGTAACACTTTCACTGATTATCGTGTAACCGGCGGGAACGCCACGGTGAACCAGTTCGCACGAAAAACAGGCAAACTGTTGTTTTGCATACTAATTCAAAAAGTGGCACGCGTTGTGCTCCTCTATTGAGACAATAAAAATAAAACTCGAAACCCGGCAAATAAAATAACACGGGTGGTAATAAAACAAATAACAAGAGATGAAGACCTGGATGGGGAGCTTGCTCCCCATCACCATTTCCGGGCGCCGGAAAATGCCCGCCAGCCGCCCACCCCGTCCCGGGATTACCAGAGCTCTTGCCCGCAATGCTTGCAGCGGGTGCGTGATATACTTCCGCCCGCTTTAATCGAACCCTGAACAAGCTTTGCACCGCCAGCAGGCCAGAGCTTTTGCAGCTTTTCCCGCACCCTTTTCGGCTATTTTTCTTTTGCCTCAATCCCGCACGCCTTGCCCCCTATTTTGCGAGATCCGCGCCCCAGCGATTTCCACCAAAACGCCCGCCTGCGTGCGGGAGCTTCCGTGCTGAAGAAAATCCAGCGCGCAGTGCGCGCGATGATGCCGGGGGCTGCCGCTATTGAACTGCCTGAACCGCAGGTACTCGAGCGCGACCAGCACAGCATTTCGCGCAAGCAGATCAGCAAGAATGCGCTCTCGGTGCTCTATGACCTGAACAAGGCCGGCCACGAAGCGTACCTGGTCGGTGGGTGTATCCGCGACCTGCTGCTCGGCGGGCACCCCAAGGATTTCGACATTGCCACCGACGCGACACCGGAGCAGGCGCTCAAACTGTTTCGCCGCGCACGCATCATCGGGCGCCGGTTCAGGATCGTGCACGTGCGCATGGGTCGCGAGGTTATCGAAGTGACAACCTTTCGCGGTGCCCACGACAGCGCCGCCAACACCAGCCAGCAAACCGATGAGGGCATGCTGCTGCGCGACAACGTGTTCGGCAGCCTGCGGGACGATGCGCTGCGCCGTGACTTCACCGTAAATGCGCTGTACTACACAGTGGACGGTTTCAGGTTGCTGGATTACGCGGGCGGCCTGGAAGACCTGCGCAAGCGCACGCTGCGCATGATCGGCGACCCGGAGCAGCGCTACCGCGAGGATCCGGTGCGCATGCTGCGTGCGATTCGCTTCGCCGCCAAACTCGATTTTTCGATCGAAGCAAAGACTGCCGCACCGCTGGCCGAACTCAGTGCGCAGCTGCAGCAGGTAGCGCCGGCGCGCCTGTTCGACGAAATCGTCAAGCTGTTTATGTCCGGCCAGGGCGAGCGCGTGTTCGAGTTGCTGTGTGAACACGCCTTGTTTGCACCACTCTTTCCGGCCAGCGCCGAGGCGCTTGCCGCCGGCGACCAGCAGGGCAAACGACTGATCGAATGTGCGCTGGCCAATACCGACCTGCGTATTGCCGAGGAAAAACCCGTCACGCCTGCATTCCTCTATGCGAGCCTGTTGTGGCCGGCATTTAAAGCGGGGCAGCAGCAGGCCGAACAGGCTAGCATGCCCGCATGGCAGGCCAGGCAGCGTGCGGGCCAGCTCGCGATCGAACAGCAACTGGCGATCATCACCATTCCGAAACGCTTCAGCGTACCGATGCGCGAAATCTGGAACCTGCAGCACAACCTCGAGGTGGCGCAGGGACGTCGCGCAAGGTCGCTGCTGGGCCATCCGCGCTTTCGCGCCGCCTATGACTTCCTGCTGATGCGCGAAAACGCGGGCGAACAACTCGAGCGCAGTGCGGGTTTCTGGACTGACCTGCAGCTCGAACACCCGGATACTGAAGTGCGCAAGGACCGCGATCCGCCGAAGCCGCGGCGGCGCCGTCGCGGCGGTGCGAGGCGCAAGCCGACCGCACCGTGAGCTGTCGCCGATGCGCACAACTGCCCCCCATACCCTTGCTCAAACAGCCGCAGCGAAGCGCCGCAATTCGGTGCGCTGCTATATTGGTTTAGGCAGCAACCTCTCGCAGCCACTGCTCCAGTTGCGCCGGGCGCTTATCGCGCTCGACGATTTGCCGCGATCCCGCCTGCAAAACTGCTCCTCGGTCTATCGCAGCGAGCCTTTGGGGCCAGGCGTACAGCCCGATTACCTGAACGCGGTGGCCGAACTGCACACCGCCCTTGCGCCCTTGCCACTGCTCGCTGCACTGAAGGCCATCGAACGACGCGCAGGCCGTGTGCACACGCGGCGCTGGGCGCCTCGCGCGCTGGACCTGGATATATTGCTTTACGGCGAATGCCGGTTGCAAACGCGCCAGCTGGAATTGCCGCATCCGCAGCTATGGCAGCGCAACTTCGTGTTATACCCGCTGTATGAAATCGCACCAGGCCTGCGCTTTCCCGACGGTCGCCAGCTCGACGCCGCAGCGCTGCAACACCTGCCTGGACGGCTGAAAAAGCAGGCAC
>JBATGO010000268.1:0-13101 GCA_049665845.1 Pseudomonadales bacterium
GTGTAAAAATTATTTTTTAACCAGCTTCGAACTGGTTAAAAAATAATTTTTACACTGACCCCATTTGTTCGATGTTAACTTGCGGCCAGCCTGTCTCGAAAGCACTGCAGGGATTGCTCATGGAAATAAGAAACAAGACCATCGTTATAACCGGCGGCGGCAGCGGCATCGGGGCCGCGCTGGCCCGGCGCTTTAAGGCCGAACAGCCCAGGCAGATAGTCGTTGTTGATATTAATGGCAACAACGCTGAAATGGTTGCTGATGAACTGGACTGTATCGCGATGTCCGCCGATGTATCCAGTGAAACCGATATTGCGCGCATCATTGAAGATACCGAAAGCCAGCTCGGGCCGATCGACCTGTTCTGCTCAAACGCCGGTGTGGGCCTTGCGCCACAGCTCGATTCGGACAACCGCGAGTGGCAGGCGAGCTGGGATATCAACGTGATGTCACATGTTTACGCGGCGCGCCACCTGGTGCCGCGCATGGCGCGGCGCGGTGGCGGTTATTTTCTGAATACGTCTTCTGCAGCGGGTTTACTCAGCCAGATTGGCGGCGCAGCTTATGCGGTAACCAAACATGCAGCGGTAGGCTTCGGCGAGTGGTTGGCCATTCACCACGCGCACCAGGGTATCAAGGTTTCGATGCTGTGCCCCCAGGCAGTCCGCACGCCGATGACGACATCGGATCCAGGCAACGACAGTATTGCCGCGGCCAGCGTCGACGGCATGATGGAGCCCGAGGTGTTGGCCGATATCGTGGTGGAAAAACTGCGCGAAGAGCCCTTCCTGATATTGCCGCACGCAGAAGTGCTGGAATACATGCGGCGCAAAACTGCCGATTATGACCGATGGATAGGCGGCATGAACCGCCTGATGCAAACGATCACTGGCAACCGTTAATCTTCCCTGCCGTATATCGCGCCGTGCAGGACCAAACCGGTATTTTTTCCGCGGCTTAGCTTTTTCGTTAGCCCATATTGCCGCAGCCAGCAGTCGACCAGCCGCCATCGACCGGCAGGATGATGCCACTGATATAACTGGCCAGCGGCGATGCGAGAAAGGCACAGGCATGGCCGATATCGACCGGCAGGCCCATCGCTTTCATCGGTACCGATTTGACAACATGCTGGCGAATTTCCTCGGTCGGTGCAAGTCGCGCCATTCCTTCTGTGCCGTCAATTGGCCCGGGCGTTACCGAGTTTACCCTTATGCCTTCCGGCCCCCACTCCAGCGCCAGCGTACGCGTAACCATGTCGACACCGGCTTTCGCAGCACAGACATGCGACTGCGCCTGCATGGGAAGGAAGGCTTGCGGCGCGGAAATATTGATCACACTGGCGCCGGGTTTTTTCAGGAAGGGATAAGCACCTTTCATGACGTGAAATGTTCCCAGCAAATCTATTTCAACAACCGTTTTGAACCCTTTGGGCGACAAGTCGCTGACCATCGCCGGAAAATTGCCCGCCGCACCCGAGACCAGCACATCAAAATCGCCATAAGCCCGATGCACCGCAGCCAGACCCGCAGTTACCGCCTCCGGCTCGCGCACGTCGGCACTGAAACCCATCGCTTCTGCGCCCAGCGACTCGAGTTTTGCCACGGTATCATCAACCTTTTCCTGCGAACGGCTGGCTACTGCAACTTTGGCGCCATGTAGGGCAAACAATTCCGCTATGCCGCGATTGATGCCGCTGGTGCCGCCAATGACGACAACGGTTTTACCGCTAAAATCCAGATTCAAACTCATACCTTGTCTCCCGATAAATTGCTGTAGCTGTGATACGTAATTAACCTTGTAAAGGTTTGCATGAGAAAATACCCGCTGCCAATCGCGCGCTAATTCTGTGATGCAATAAAACGCTGCAAATCTTCCGGTGTATCGACATCAATGCCTGCGTGCGGCATGCTGACACCCTGCAGCACATGTGCACTGCGCCGAAGTATTTCCCTCGCACCCTGATCGCCCTGCAAGGCCTGTAGCGGCGCAAAGTACGCTTGCGGAAAAATCGCCGGCACGCCAACGTTCAATGATGATTCGGCAGTTCCTGTTTTGACCGTGTTTTGCGCGGCCGCCAGTGTACTGCCGCCCCCCGAGGCCCTGACAAGCGCTGCAAAATCTGCACTGGTCAGCGCAACCTGGTCGGCGAGCGACACCAGAATTGCATCGGGATTGAATACCGTGACCGCCTGTCCGACGCCCCAGGCCAACGAGCGGCCCATACCCTGCCGGTATTCCGGGCAATGGCTGCAATACGTGCCTTCGAGCAATGGCTCGATAATGTCGGCATGCGCGCCAAGCACCACCACGATACGCGACTCACAACTCGGCTGCAGTTGCCGCAAACAGTGCTGCACCATCGCCACGCCATTAACCGGCTGCGCCAGCTTGCTGCCACCGAAGCGTCGCGACTCGCCGGCTGCCAATAATACCGCGGCAATGTTTGGCGGGGGTTTTTCGCCGGGCTGGCTATTTTGTTGCATGGAATGGAAAGAAAATTAGCCGGGAGAAATAAAAAAAACAGCAACTGCGTGGAGGTTGCCTGTTTCAGGCGAGGCGTTCTGTCTGGCTACAATATTTTAACTGCCAACTCTGCTGCAGCGGCGCGGCATCACGATTGTAGAGCGCAGCATGGCACTGGGCTAGTATCGACAAGGCTATCGACTCGGGCAGGTCTCCACCAATATTCAAACCGGCCGGCCCCTGCAACACAAAATCGGGCGATTGCATTGTAACACCGGCTTCGGCCAGTACTTCGTCGCGCCGGTGTGGCGGGCCCAGCAGGGCGCAGTAACGCAGTGATTTATTAGCGAGCGCCCTTAAAAACGCAGCATCCAGTGGCTTGCTGTGCGTCATGACAATCGCCGCGTCCAGTGACGCGTACCACGAAGCTTGCGCGATTTTTTCGGGTCGGTCGCGACTGATGCGTGTCGCCTCGGGAAAGTATTCGCGCCTGGCATTGGCCGGCCGCGGATCCAGCAGGGTTGTCTCCCAGCCGAGTTGCGCTGCCATGGCAATAAGCGGGCGCGCGTCTATACCAGCACCCGCTACCAACAGGTGAGGCTGCGGGGAAACCCGGTTTACCAGCCAGCGAATACCTCCCTGCTCACGCAGAACCGCGTCAGTGCGATGAAACCCGACGCTGCCAGCCGGTTCGATTTTCCATGCAGGTTCGAGGTGATTTCCGGCAGGAATACGCTGCCAGTAACAGGCACCACACCTTGATCGCAAATGTTCCCGCAATTCCTGCAAACCAAGGTAGCCCGAGGCAGCCTCAATCGGCTGTAACAGGATATCGACGACACCGCCGCATCCCAGCCCCAGCTTGAATACCATTTCTTCTTCGTCGCTGCTGTCGTAGCGCACCGTTCGCGTCCTGCCTTCCATCAATGCGCGCATTGCATTGCGCTGCAGGTCTGATTCGAGACAACCGCCGCTCAGCAAACCGAATTGTTCGCCTGCGTCATTGAACAGCATGTGCGCGCCGGGCTTGCGATAGGCGGAGCCATCGGTGTGGTAAACCGTGCCGAGCACCCAGCGATGCGCATCACGCTGTGGGAACCAGTAGTTCAGCAGTGCCGGCAAACTGTTATTCATGACCGCTTCGGTACTGTTGGCAGGGAATTGTATTCATATTGAAAAACGCGGCGGTCTCAGGCAAACCGCACATGCTTGTTCAGCGGCAATTCGCGAATACGCTTGCCGGTCGCAGCAAAGATTGCATTGGCAAGTGCAGGTGCCGCGGGCGGTACGCCCGGTTCACCGACACCGCGAATTTTTTCGGCATTTTCCAGCCCCTTCACGTGCATGCGCGGCACCTGGTATAAACGCATGCCCTGATAGGCGTGAAAGTTTGTTTGCTCGGGCCGGTAATCCTTGTAAGTGAGCTCGCAATTCATCGCATGCGCGAGGCCGAAGATCGCGCCGCCGGTAACCTGTGCCTCGAAGTTGACCGGGTCAAGAATTTTTCCGACATCCAGCGCCACATAAACGTCATCGATGCGTATGCCCTCCAGCGTATCGCTCACATCGACCACTTCGACCACGGGCACGCCGAAAGAGAGCGTGTACGCAATACCACGACCGCGTTTATCACCGAGCTGTGTACCGCGCCAGTCGCACAGCTCGCCAGCGGCTTCCAGCACCTTGCGGGACACATCGTGATTACACAGACGCAGCATCTCCTGCAAGGGATCAGCGCCAGCGGCGTGCATCATCTCGTCGAGAAAGCAGGCATGAAAAAAACCATTCGAGGAAGCACCCACAGAGCGCCATGAACTGACCGGCTTTTTAACCGGCGCACGATAGCCGCTGACCCGGTAGTTGGGAATCGCGAAGGGCTGGTCCCAGGCGCCGGCGACAATCTGGAGATCAGGCCCGGGTATCGGCATGCCCATCAGTCGATCACCCAGCCATGACACGGTAACGGAATCCGACGCGACTGCGAAATCCATTGCGTCGACTTTTCCTTCCTTGACTGCGCCCCTTAGCCTGGCAATTTGTGCGGGGCGCGGAAAATCCTGCGCCATATCTTCCTCGCGCGTCCAGGTCATTTTTACCGGCGTACCTTTTATCGCCATCGCGACTTCAGTGGCCTGCAACACGTAGCTGTCCTCCAGCCTGTGCCCGAAACTGCCGCCAATCGCCAGCGAATGGACAAAGACATTGTCCTCAGCAATGCCAGTCAGTTTGGCTGCGTGTTGTTGCACGAAAGCCGGAATCTGCGTGCCCGTCCAGATGTCGACGCGACTGTCGCCAACCAGCACTACTGCATTCATCGGCTCCAGCGGAGCGTGCGCAAGATAGGGAACGCGGTATTCAGCCTCAAGAACAGTGCCACCTTGCAGCGCCTGCTCGACGTCGCCTTCATTTTTAAAGCGACTGTCCCTGTAATCCCTGTCAAAACTGTTGGCGAGCACATCCCACATTTCGCCTGAACTCGCCGGGTAATCCGCATCGCCCCATTGGCACTCGATCGCATTGACTGCCCGGAAGGCCCGCCAGGTATTATCGGCGATAACACCTACGCCATTACTGAGTTCAACAACTTTTTGCACACCCCGCATTGCCCTGGCACGACTGGCATCGTAGCCAAGCAGCGGCCCGCCAATTGCCGGGTTACTGCGTACCGCGGCGTAAACCATGTTGTCAAAAACCAGGTCAATGCCATAGGTTTGGGTACCGGTCGACTTGGCCACGATATCGGTGCGTTGTATCGGCGTGCCCAGGTACCGCCACTCACTTTCCGGTCGAAGCTGTACATCGCTAACTGGCTCGATACTGCCCGCTTCGACCGCGAGCTCGGTGTAGGGAATGGCGCTGCCATCGGGCAACAGCACTTTCGCATTGGCAGTACGCAGTTTTTCCCGTGCGATTCCGGTGCGCCTTGCAGCAGCTTCTTTAAGCGTTTCACGCGCGACCGCGCCTGCCTCGCGCAACTTCACAAAGCCGTCGGGTACTGTACTTGAACCACCTGTGATCTGCATGCCCGTCAACTTGGCCATGGCGCCGCCAAAACTTCTTGCCGCATTTGCAAGTTTGCTGTCGTTGGTTGCAGCGAACGGGAAGCCCTCGTTCAGTACTGCCGTGTTGTAGTAGGCAGGCGCAGGCAAACCGGTCGAAAGATTAACTGCATGCGGATCCACGTCCAGTTCTTCGGCGAGCAGATAGGCCTGCATTGAAAACGAGCCCTGCCCTTTGTCGGCGCGTGGTGTAATCAGGGTGATACCGTTGGCATCGATTTTTACGTAAGGCGTAAGCGCGGCCTCGCCCGCTTTAAGCCCTTTCAGCAGCGGGTTCGGCTGCGGCGATTTGACCTTGTAATAACCGAACAACACACCGCCTGCTACCGCAACAGAGCCAACCAGGAAAGTACGACGCGTATATTTTGCAAGCTTACCCATTTACGCTTCGCTCCCTGTGTTTGCGCCACGTGACAAATTCGCGGTGGCGTTGAAAGGAGCTTCAAGCTCATCAGACACTGCTGCGCTTGATTTATCCCCGGTGCTGGATTTGCCCGCAGCGCTTGATTTGGCCGCGGCGCTTGATTTGGCCGCGGCGCTTTTCACCGCCGCGCGAATACGCGGGTAAGTACCACAGCGGCACAGATTGGTGATGGCGCGGTCGATGTCTTCGTCACTGGGGTCAGGGTTCGCCTCCAATAATGCGGCGACCGCCATAATCTGCCCCGACTGGCAGTAACCGCATTGGGCAACCTGGTGTTCCACCCAGGCCTGTTGCACTGCGTGCATCGCTGCAGGCGTACCCAGCCCTTCGATCGTAGTGACCTCGCCCTGCACCGCGGCGACCGGATAACTGCAGGAGCGCACTGGCTGGCCGTTGATATGCACGGTGCAAGCGCCACATTGCGCAACGCCGCAGCCGTATTTGGGCCCCTTGATACCAAGCTCATCGCGCAGCACCCAGAGCAAAGGCATTTCTGCCTCAACGTCGACTTCGTGGCTTACACCGTTGACCACAAGTTGCATGATTCCTCCGGGAACGACGCTGTGTTACGAATTGAAGTACCGGCTTAAATATCAAGTCGTAGCGCAACGACCAGCTTAAAAACTTATCAGCGATGTGCGCTCGGGATGCTCAAGGTGGGCGATTCCGTTGAACTGCAGCAGGTTGTATTTGTGCGCATTGAAAAAAAACTGGCTTACGCCGGTATTGCGCGCCTGCAGGTTCAGCTCGAAAACTTTTTCCGGAGCCAGCGCTAGCAAGCTGCCGACAAAGCGGGCGATCGCGCCGCCTGAGCTAATCGCCAGTATACGACTTCCGCTGTCTGCCTGCGCCTGCAGATCGGCAGAAACACGATTTACGCGCTCGATGAACTGTATATGGCTTTCGGGCACATCATCGAGTTCCCCCCGACTCCAGGCCAGCAAGGCTACGCGCAAAAGGCGATAGTGCGCCTTGCTGTCGGCAGGATTGCTGTGCGCGCTCTGTACCAGCGGATCATTGGGCTGCTGTGCCGCGTAACTGCGAACCAGGGCTTGAAAATCGTATTCGTTGAGCCCGGCGTGCTCGGCGCGCTCGCCACCGGAAAGATCAACCCGCTCGGCAATCGCGTCCAGGGTCTGGCGGTGGCGCGCCATCGTGCCCGTATAAAGCATATCAAAGCCAATATCCCGCCTTGCAAAATGCTCGCCCAACGCGTGCGATTGTTCGAACCCCAGTGGCGAAAGCTGGTCATAGTTCGCAGCACCCAGCGACGCCTGCCCGTGCCTGACAAGATACAGCTCGCTCATAGAATTGGGGTCAGTGTAAAAATTATTTTTTAACCAAACCAGTTAGTGTACAAAAAATGAATTTTACACTGACCCCAATTAATTCGCCATGATGGTATGGGATTGGCCTAGGAAACTGTAGAATTGGCGCGCAATACGCCAAAATCCAACTTTCCGCCTGTGCCGCACCGGCAGACTTTAATGACTTACCCCTGCCCCGCATTGCACAGAATTCAACGTCAGCGGTTTCGCGCGCCTTATCACGGCCTGTTAGCCCTGTGCTGCGCGCTGCTGTTCGCCACCGAGTTATGCCTCGCGGAAGCTGCAGTAAAACTCGCAATCGAAGGTGCCGGTCGTGAACAGCGCAACAATATACGCGCACATATTGGCGAGCTCTCTGAGGGGCAACTGGCAAATCCGTTGCGCATGACGCGCTTTATCGAGCAAAAGGCCGGCGCGGCGATGCAGGCGCTGGGCTATTTCTCGGCAACTTTCGATGTGCGGGTCGATGCCGGTGCGGTAAGGCTCGCAGTCAATCCCGGCACGGCAACGCACGTCGACGCGCTGACCCTCGAGCTCACTGGTGAAGGCAGCGACAGCCCTTTACTGGAAGCGCCGGCAAAAGCGCTGCGCGCATTCGCCAAACAGCAAATGCTTAGCCGCGATTACGAGCAGCGCAAGGCGGCCCTGCTCGGCAAAGCCAGGCGCAACGGTTTCCTGGATGCAGAATTTGTACGGCACGAAGTGCTGGTTGACCGCCGGCGACATACGGCCACTATTGCGCTTAGCCTCAATACTGGCCGGCGCTATCACTTCGGCGCATTCATGGCCAGCGAAGTTCCAATCCGGCAAGCGCGCATCGACAGCCTCTCGCAGTGGCAGTCGGGCCAGCCCTTCGCCACCGCAACACTAAACAGCGTGCAGCGCAGGCTGCTGGATGCCGGCTATTTCGCTTCAGTCGTGCTGGAGCAGACTGTGGACCGCGAGGCTGGCGTGGTAGATATCAATGCGGTACTGGGCATGAACGCCCCCAATCGCTTTCGCACCGGCGTGGGCTTCGGCACCGACACCGGGCCTCGCGCGACAATCAGCTGGGAAAAGCCCTGGCTCAATCGTTCAGGCCACAGCACAGAGCTGGAACTGGCAGGCTCTGCCGTCAAACAATCGTTTAAGGCACTTTACAAAATACCTTCCCTGGCCCGGCCAGACACCCACTGGCAAACCGAATTCGACCTTGTTGAAGAAGATGTCGAGGATACGCGCAGCTCCACGCAGCAGGTCGGGCTTGCGTACGTAACGCCATTAGGCGGTGGCTGGCGTGGCAGCTTCTTCAGCAAATACCTGCGCGAACAATACACGCAGGGTAGCGAACGTGGCCGCAGCGAACTTTTTTTGCCGGGTGCAAACGCCAGCCTGACCCGCTCACGCGGCGGCCTTGTCCCCACCTCAGGATTCAGGCTCGCCGCGAGTGTCGAAGGCGCACACGATGGGCTGTTTTCCGATGCGACCCTGCTGCGCCTTACTGCCGACTCGCGCTATATCACCAGCTACAAGCGCCACCGTTTTATCACCGGCCTGCAGCTGGGTGGACTGTTCCTGCCGGGCAACAGTAATCTGGACGACGTGCCGTCCTCGTTGCGTTTCTTTGCCGGCGGTGACCAGAGCGTGCGCGGTTACGACTATAAAAGTCTTGCGCCACGCGATGCCAACAACGAGTTGATTGGCGGCCAGTACCTTGTGGTTGGCAAAACCGAATACAACTACCGCTTTGCGAAAAGCTGGCGCGCGGCACTCTTTGTCGATGCAGGCTCCGCATTCAATAACAGCAGCGATCGCGTCTACTTAGGGCCGGGTTTTGGCCTGCATTGGTTGTCGCCCATCGGCGCAATGCGTTTCGATGTAGGCTTCGCCGCCAGCGAAGAGCAGCAGCTTACGCTACACATCAATATCGGGCCGGAACTGTGAGTGAGGGCAGCGGTAAGCCATCGTCGGGCCGGTTAAAGCGCACCCTGAAGTGGCTGCTTGTGCTGCCGCTGCTGCTGGTACTGCTGCTTGGCCTGCTATTGTGGTTTTTGCTGGGCAGCAGCAGCGGCTCGGGCTGGCTCGCAGGCGCCGGTGCGAACTGGCTTGAAAAGCGCCTTCCTGGCGCGCGCGTGGAATTGGGCAGTCCGCGCGCGCTACTGGATGGTATTTCCCTGCAACGACTGGAGTTGCCCGGCGCTGCAGCCGACGATCCACCGCAACTGTTACTGCGCGACCTCGATCTCGCAATCGCATTGCGCTGCGAGCCCGGGATATTCTTGTGCATCAACAGGCTCTCGATCGAAACCTTGACCCTGGCACCCGCCGCAAGCAAGACAGTCGATGAGAATAAACCACCGCGCGAGGCAATTGCGCTGCCGCGCATCGCGGCGCCCTTCGGCGTCAAGCTATTCGAGCTGGCGATCACCAATCTCGGCATTGCCGGCACCACAGCCAACCCGCTGCTGCAAAACATCGCATTGCAGGCCAAGGATATCCGCTGGCGCGAAACAAAACTGGACATTGCCGCGCTGCAAGCCGACCAGGCGCTGTGGCACTACGCGCTGGAAGGCGAACTATACACCGAGGGCAACTATCCGGTTGACTTGCGACATAAAGCGCGACTTGCGCAAAAAGCCTTTGCGGTGCTTGCAACACCGCTCAGCGCCAGCATTAACAGCAGCAACAGCCTGCAAGAACTTGAGCTTGACGTTGCGCTGACAGGCCCGCAGGGTGCTGAATCCCACACCGTCAATATAGACGCCTTGATCCAGCCACTCACAAATGGACTGCCGTTCGAGCTGCGCATAAACAGCACACGACTGGACCCGCAAGCCTGGGTACGCCTCGATTCGCGCAGTAATGCAATTGCTGTGCTGCACCAACTCGCTGCCAACGCCAGCGGTAACCTTGCGGCGACGGGCGGCAAGCCCGTCGTGATTGACGCCAGCCTGCAGGCGAATTTTGAATCACTCACGAATAAACAAACAGGACTACCCCTGCAGCTTGCGCTCAAGCTTACCGGCACCAAACAGCTGACGCTGAAATCGCTGACACTCGGCGAGCCCGGCAACCAGCTGGCGGCGCAGGGCGAGATGTCGCTGCTCGACGGTATCGCCGCTGAATTCAGCGTTGAATTCGACAAGTTTGCACCCGGTGCGCTGCTGCGTAGCGCAGTGGATACACTGGATGGCGAGAGCCGGGTAAAAATTGATTACCCGCCTGATGGATTCCTGCAGGTCGACGCCGTGCTTGATGCCGTGCAGCTGCGCGCCGGTAAAACCAGCTACCTCGCCAGCGGTACCGTTAAGAACGATGTGCAACAGTTTATCGTGCTCAACGGTTTGCAAGTAAGCACATCCGGCAACCACGCCAGGCTTGACGGTAAATTACCACCGCTCGAGCGCACCGCGCTGGACACTCAAGCAAAACTGCTCGAATGGCTTGGCGCTGCAACGCTCGACGCCAAACTCGAACTGGATGACCTCGGTAAATTGCCAATCGAAGTGCTCGGCAAGGCGGACGCGAGTATACAATTGCGGCCGGGCAAGCCGTTTGCGATTCGCGTGCACCTGCAAAATATCGCGGCCGACGTTGGCGCAGCCGATGAGTTGCAAATTGATGCCAGCGTTTTTCCCGATCTCTCGCAAAAAAGTAAAAGCCGGCTTGCCCTGCAGGGCAGCGGCATCGCCAGCAACGGTATTGTCTTCGACCAGCTCGCACTGCAGGCCGACGGGAATTTTTTCGCGCACCGATTTTCGCTTGCGGGCAGCGGCGCAAGGCACAGTATCTCGCTTGACGTACAGGGCAGCTATGCCAGCGATACGCAAAGCTGGCGGGGTAGCGTGAACCCGAGCGTCGTCGTGCAGGCACAAGCTGCCGGAAAAACCGCGGCGGCAAATCGCATCCAGATAAAAAGCCCGGCGCCGATTACACTGTCGATAGGCCAGCAACACCCTCGCTTTGCGCTTGAGGCTTTTTGCCTGTCAATCAATAACAGCGAACTGTGCAGCGATGGAAGCACCAGCGGTAGTAATGGCGTGCAAGCAACTGCCGCCAGCAACACGCTGGCATTTCGACTTTCAACATTCGATCTGGCAACCCTTGACCCTATCATGCCTGCCCGCTTGCGCTGGCGAGGAACGCTGCACGGCGACGCCGATGTCTCGCTCGCCGAGAATCGTAAACCGGTGGTGAATGTATCGATTCGCGGCGAGCAAGGTGTAATGCAAGCAGGCGGCGGCGAGGCGGCGATTGCGTTCAGGTACGACCGCATAGCGCTGCAAGGTGATGCCAACGAGAAAGGCATAACCAGCCGGCTTGCATTACAGCGCGACAACAAACAATTGCTAAATGCTGCTCTTTCATTAAGCGGCAGCAATTTTTCTGTGCTAAACGGCGAGCTGCAGCTCAACGCCCTGCCACTTGGGCTGTTTGCACCGCTGGCCCCGGCGCTCGAAACACTGCAGGGTGAGCTGCATGCCCAACTCGCGCTGTCCGGCACAACGAGTGCGCCACAACCTGGCGGTACGTTGTCGCTGGCGAGCGGGCACATAAAAGTCGCCAACAATGCACTGGAACTTCGCGACATCAACCTTAACGGGCAATTTTCGGGGCCATCACTCGCACTGGATGGCAGCTTTCGCGCCGGCGAAGGACGCGGTTCGATGACAGGCAACATTAAATTTGCAGATCCGGTAACGGGTAGGCTGGTGCTGCAGGGTGAACAACTGCGCATCACCTCGGAGCCGGTGATCGACCTGCTGGCCAATCTCGACCTTAGCGCGCAGTTACAGGGCAACATGCTCACTGTGGCGGGCGAGGTTGCGATTCCCGAAGGTAAAATAGAGATCGTGGAATTACCGGCCAACGCGCAGCAACTCAGTGCAGATGTGACTTTTGTCGAACCGGACGCGACCAACAGCAAACGCAGCGAGCAAACGCTGTCAATCAGCAACGACGTATTGCTGGTGATCGGACCCAGGCTGGCTTTTTCGGGTTTCGACGCGAGCGCGGTGCTCGGTGGGCAACTGCGCCTGTTGCAGAAAGCCGGCGCAACGCCGCTTGGCCGCGGGGAAATCAAAATCCTGGAAGGCAAGTATCGCGGCTACGGGCAGCGGCTTGACGTCAGACGCGGCAGCCTGCTGTTCAATGGCGAACTGGGAGAGCCGAATATCAACCTGGAGGCCGTGCGTAACGCGGAGGACGCAGTGGTAGGCATTCGCGTTAGCGGTGCGGCGAACGCACCTGATATCGCACCGTTTTCAGAGCCCGCCATGCCCGACGACCAGGTAATCTACCGCATCATTACCGGTCGTGCTCCCGGCACCGGCTCCGGCGCCAATCAAAACGCGATCATCGCGCAAACACTGATTTCACAGGGCATCAAGCTTGGCGGTTCTTCGCTTGGCGACACGGCAGAAAAACTCGGCATCGAAAATTTCAACATCGGCACTGGCGATGGCTCCGATTTCCAGGTCAGCGGATACCTGGATCCGACACTCTACCTCGAATACGGTGTCAACGCGCTGGGCGACGGCAGTACTTTCAAATTGCGCTGGGATTTTGCCAGGCGGCTATCGGTGGAATTCATCGGCGGGCTGGCGAACTCGCTGGATCTTTTTTACTCGCGCGAATTTTAGGCCAGCTGAACCTGGCGGCTTACAGGGTGGCGATCGCGTGGCAAACGGTGGACGCAGGCATATGCTCGCAACAGCAAGCAGCGCACAACACAGGCACATGCCTTGACTATCAAAAAATACCCTGTGTAATCGGATTGCCCGCCCGTATTGCGCGCACTGACCAAAAACAGGGACAATAATGCCCGCGCCAGCAACAGCAACAGCAA
>JBATGO010000269.1:0-12113 GCA_049665845.1 Pseudomonadales bacterium
GTCAGAACGTCTTGCCGAGCTTGCCAGAATAACGCAGTTGCCCGCCAGGCCCCGGGTACAAAACTCAACGGGTGTCGTCTCGTCGCAGCCGTCGGCAGAAGTAAAAACGCCTGCAAAGCAGCCGCGAATTGAATTTTTGGAAATCCGCGACAATTCGGGGCTGGCTGAAAAAGCTGTGCGTGCACGATTGCAGGTAGCGCTGGGCGAGGCGCTCGATCGCAAGTCGCTCGCTCAACGGATTAGCGAACTGTACGGATCAGGCCTGTACCAGAGCATCGACTATGAACTGGTAGAAAAAAACGGCAAGACAGGTCTGCGCATCAACGCCAAAGCGAAGTCCTGGGGACCTGACTACCTGCAGTTTGGCATGCAACTTGAGGAGAATTTTTCGGCAGACACCAGCTTTAATTTTGGCCTGGCCTATATCCGAACCGCCATTAACGGGCTGGGCGGGCAATGGCGCACGCAGCTTGATCTTGGCGACCGGCAGGGGGTTTATACCGAACTGTATCAACCATGGAGTTACGACGGCAGGTTATTTTCGCGTTTTCGGCTAGGTTACGAGCGAAATATTCTGCGTGTTTATAACGACAATAGTGATGCTATCGCCGATATCGGTATTCGAGAATTGGGCAGCAGCATTTCCCTGGGCCGCCAGTTTGGTAAAACAGCCGAGCTTGAGCTCGCATGGCGTTCACTTTATGGCGAGGTAAGTAACCTGGTCGGAATAGTTGATACTGAAACTGATACATTTGATATCAGCGAAGTATCGTTAACCTACCGCTACGATACGCTCAATCGCACCAACAGGCCGAGCAGCGGCTCATTGCTCAGGCTGTCTGTGCTGAGCTCACCGCAGAGCTGGAGAGCAACCAGCGAGTACGAACAGGCCTACGGCCTGGCGATGAAGGCCATGCATATTCCGGGCGGCCAGGCGTCAGTCAGCGCAATTTTGGGCAGCACGGTAGATTCAGGTTCACCGTTGCAAAGCCAGTTCGTGCTGGGTGGCACGGGACGGCTGTCAGGACATGCAGTTAACCGTTTTTTCGGCCAACACATCGCCCACATGGTGGCGAACGCATCCTGGGATATCACGCGCCTTGCGCTCCCGGCCTACGTGGGATTGAGTGCTGAAATTGGCAATACGTGGGACAACAGTTTCGGTAATGGCCCCGACGAATGGATTAACGCGGGTTCGGTTTATGTCGGTTTGAATACGGTGGTTGGCGCGGTTTACGTGGGCGCAGGCTTCGCCGAGGATGGCACGCGGTCTTTTTACCTGTCGCTGGGCAACCCCTATACAGCAAAACCGATCAGGCCCTTTGACGAAAACTGACCTGAGCAGCAGTTTCGAACTACATTCGATTTAACATAATATATATTATGCGAACTCCTGTTATGCGAGCAAGTTATGCGAACTCCTGTTATGCGAACAATCAGACGAGCTTGTCCCTGCCAGGGGGCCGGTAATAGCCTCCACAGATGATGCCTGTGGGCGACAAACCCTGGCTTTTTGCATACCAGCGAATACCGGCCCTGCCACCGGGAAACGGGTGCTTCCTGTTACTTTGTGCCGTGATTGGCAAACCCTGTACAGATGCTGCGCAAAATTAAAAAAGGTATCATGCGTAAGTCTTTGAATTTGTAGCTGCGCGATCTAGGCTTTACAAGAATCCATGCGGTGTTGAACATTTGCAGCCAGGCGCAGTCGCAACAGCTTCGCGGCGCGCGTCAGCAACAATCGTTGAGCGTCAAACCCGGCCTCCCCAAGACGTAAAAAACCATGTTTCCAAGCTCCGTCAGCACACCGCCGAGCAGGCCTTCGCATCGCCGCTGCCAGCGCCCGCGCCGTATGCGCGTGCTGTCTGCGCGTGGCCTTGTGCCATCGCTGTGCGCGTCGCTGCTGCTGGGCTTATCGCTCGCTTTACTGCTACCGCGCAGCGCTGCGGCCGAAGAAGAGCTGGTCCGCATCAATATGAACGATGCCGACATTCGCACCGTGATCCAGTGGATCGCCGAGCAGACCAAGAAGAATTTCATTATCGACCCACGCGTCAAGGGCAAGCTGTCGGTTTTGTCCAGCCAGCCGATGACCATGGACCAGGCTTACCAGGTTTTCCTCACTGCACTGGATGTCTACGGATTTGCGGTGGTCGAATCCGGTGGCAACGTCAAGATCATTCCGAACGCACAGGCGCGTGCGGCCGGGTTGCCGATCGTCGAAACCTTCGCCAGCGATGAAAAAGACAGCGCAGAACTCGTGATTCACGTGATCGAAGTACAAAACATCACAGCTAATGAAATCGTTACGCTGCTGCGTCCGCTGGTACCGCAGACCGGTCATCTCGGTGCCTTCCCCAGCAGCAACAGCATTATCATCGCCGACCGTGCGAACAATATTAGTCGGCTCTCAGACCTGATCCGCCAGATCGACCAGAGCGGCAGCCTCGATATTGAAGTGATCACGATGCAACATGCGACAGCCAAGGAGATCGTCGATGTGATCAAGCCGCTGTTGGGCAAGCAGGGTAACAACCCTGCCCTGTCGGTCGAGTTTGCCAGCGATGATCGCTCCAACAGTATCCTGCTGGCAGGCAATGCAGAGCGACGCGCCGACGTGCGTGCGCTGATAAAGAGTCTGGATCGCCCGCTGCGCGGTACCGGCAATACCAAGGTGGTTTACCTGAACTACATAGAGGCCGACGAGATCAAGGCCATTCTGAAGGGCATGACCGGCTCGATCATCGACGAGCAAAAAAGTGCCCAGGTCACCGAAGACAACATCAGCATTGAATCCTCGGAAACCACCAATGCGCTGATTATTACCGCCCCGCCCTCGCTGTTTGAAACCATTGAACGGGTTATCGCCCAGCTGGATATCAAACGCTCGCAGGTACTGATTGATGCGGTGATCGTGGAAGTCTCCGACACCTTTACGCGCGACCTGGAAATTCTCTGGGCCACCGAATCGGTGGCTGATGGCGACCTGAAAGCAGCTGTATCAGCAGCGAACCTCGCCTCGACGACAACGACATCGGCACTCAGCGGCGAATCGCAAAGTGCTGCGTTTTTGCAGTCGGGATTTACCTGGGGATTCTTCCGCAACGGTACCTTGCGGGTGCTGATGCGCGCTATCGAATCCGACAGCCATAGCAACGTATTATCGCGACCGTCTATCATCACGCTCGATAACGAAGAAGCCGAAGTGCTGGTGGGCAGTAACGTGCCGTTCGTAACGGGCAGCCAGGTGTCTTCCTCGAGCACGGTCAATAACCCTTTCCAGACAATCCAGCGCGAAGACATCGGCATCACACTTAAAATCACTCCGAAAATCAGCAAGGCGAAAACCATTACGCTGGAAATTGAGCAGGAAGTGGAATCGGTGCGCAACGAATCAGTCTCCGGCGCAAGCGACCTGGTAACCGACAAGCGCAGTATCAAAACCCAGGTGCTGGTAGCGAACGAGGAAATCCTGGTGCTGGGCGGCTTGCTTGAAGATCGCATCAGCCAGAGCCAGACCAAGGTGCCGATACTCGGCGATATCCCCCTGCTGGGCCGACTGTTTCGCGGCTCGTCGGAGACCACGCGCAAGCAGAACCTGATGGTGTTCATCAAGCCGACTATTCTCGACGAGAGTGGCAAGATCTACGATACCACCAAGGAGCGCTACGACACGATTCGCGACAAACAACAGCGCAACGAGGAAGGTAAAGTGCTGGACCTGCCGCCCTACGAGGACTTGCAGCGCGGTGAACTGTTCAACCTCGGGCGCGGCATCGACAGCAAAGCCGGGGCTGCCCAGGAGCAGAATCCGTAGCAGAACCTGCGCCTAACCAGCAACCGGTAAAGGCCCCCCTCCAGCGCTAGCTCTTGCTACCGCTGTCAGAGGCAAGGAACAGCCAGGTATCCAGTACGCTGTCCGGGTTCAGCGACACGCTATCAATGCCCTGCTCCATCAGCCAGCGCGCAAGGTCCGGATGATCCGAGGGCCCCTGCCCGCAAATACCCACGTACTTGTTCTGCTTTTTGCAGGCCTCAATGGCACTGGAGAGCAGCACTTTGACCGCGTCGTTGCGCTCGTCAAACAGGTGCGCAACCAGCCCGGAATCGCGGTCAAGGCCCAGCGTCAGCTGGGTCAGGTCGTTGGAGCCGATCGAGAATCCATCAAAGTACTGCAGGAACTGCTCGGCGATCAACGCGTTCGCCGGCAGCTCGCACATCATGATGAGCTTCAGGCCGTGCTCGCCGCGCACCAGGCCATGCTCGGCCAGCAGGTCTATAACCTGCCGGGCCTCATCGGGCGTACGCACAAAGGGGATCATCACTTCGATATTGCTGATGCCCATTTCCTCGCGCACTTTTTTCATCGCGCGGCATTCCAGCGCGAAGCAATCGAGAAAATCGGGCTTGATGTAACGCGAGGCACCGCGAAAACCGATCATCGGGTTTTCTTCCTGCGGTTCGTAACTGCTGCCGCCGATCAGGTGCGCGTATTCGTTCGATTTAAAATCCGACATGCGCACGATTACGCGCTTGGGTGCAAAGGCCTCGCCGATGGTGGCGATACCCTCAACCAGCTTTTCTACATAAAATTCTACCGGCCCGGCATAGCCTGCAATACGTTTCTCGATCGTCTGTTTGAGCTCGTCGCTTTGTGCATCAAAATTCAGCAGCGCCTTGGGGTGAATACCGATCATGCGGTTGATAATAAATTCCAGCCGCGCGAGCCCTACACCCGCGTTTGGCAGCGCCTGGAAAGTGAATGCACGATCCGGATTGCCCACGTTTAACATAATCTTGAATGGCAGCTCCGGCATATTGCCGACATCGCTTTTGGCGATAGAAAAATCCAGTGCGCCGTCGTAGATAAAACCTGTGTCGCCTTCGGCACAGCTGACCGTCACCGGCTGTCCTTCGCGCAGCCGCGCGGTTGCGTCGACACAGCCCACCACTGCAGGAATACCGAGTTCGCGCGCAATAATGGCTGCGTGGCAGGTGCGCCCGCCGCGGTTGGTCACAATCGCAGCGGCGCGTTTCATGACCGGCTCCCAGTCCGGGTCGGTCATATCAGTGACCAGCACATCGCCGGGCTTGACCTTGTCCATCTCGGCGACATCGTTCACCAGTCGCACCGAACCCTGGCCGATGCGATGCCCGATACTGCGCCCCTCACACAATACCGCAGCGCGCTCTTTTAAAAGATAGCGCTCGATGGTTGAGGAAGACTGCTGGCTTTGTACGGTTTCAGGCCTGGCCTGCACGATGTACAGTTTGCCGTCGTCGCCGTCCTTGGCCCACTCTATGTCCATCGGCCGGCCGTAGTGCTGCTCGATTATCACCGCCTGCCTCGCCAGTTCGGCGATCTCTTCATCGCTAATACAAAAGCGCAATCGATCGGCATTATCTACATCAACGGTTTTTACCGAGCGACCCGCCCTGGCCTCATCGCCATAAATCATCTTGATCGCCTTGCTGCCGCGGTTGCGCCTGAGGATTGGCGACTGCCGCGCCGCCAGTGCGCGCTTGGAAACATAGAATTCGTCGGGGTTAACCGAGCCCTGCACCACCGTTTCGCCCAGTCCGTAGGAACCGGTGATAAACACCACACCATCGAAACCCGATTCAGTATCCATGGTGAACATCACGCCGGCGCTGCCGGTTTCAGAGCGCACCATACGCTGTATACCCGCACTCAGCGCAACGCCTGCATGGTCGAAACCCTTGTGCACGCGATAGGAAATGGCGCGATCGTTGAACAGGGAGGCGAACACTTCCTTTACCGCAATCTTGACGTTGTCGATCCCCTTGATATTCAGGAAGGTCTCCTGCTGTCCTGCAAAAGAAGCGTCCGGCAGGTCTTCAGCGGTTGCGGAAGAGCGCACTGCTACACTCAGCGCTGCATTGCCCTGCTGCAATTCGCCAAAGGCCTTTTCCATCGCGCTGTCGAGTTCTGCCGGAAACGGCGTCGCGACAATCGCCTCGCGAATCTCGGCGCCGGTTTTTGCGAGCGCGTTGACATCGTCTACGTCCAGCGCATCAAGCATGTTGTGGATTCGCTGATCGAGACCGTTGTGACGCATAAACTGGCGGTAGGCGTCGGCCGTGGTGGCAAAACCGTCGGGTACCGAGACCCCCTTGCTGTGCAGGCCACTGATCATTTCGCCGAGCGATGCATTTTTGCCGCCGACCGAGTCGACGTCGCCCATGCCCAACTTGCTAAACCAGACTACGTAAGAGTGCAAGAAAACCTCCGGATTTTTTCAGACCGTGCTCCAGCCTGGTGGCAAATTTGTACCAGTGTGCCAGCTGCGCTTGGCGCATAGGACGCGGTGTGTTTTACTGCGCGCTCGACTGTGGGGCCGGGCTCGCGCCGCCCGCAGGATAATCGATTGAGCGCAAAAAACACAGATGAAACGCACCGCATTTTTCATCTCCGACAGCACTGGCATCACCGCTGAAGTGATGGGAGAAAGCTTATTGTCGCACTTCCCCGGTATTGTCTTCGTGCGCCAGGTGTTGTCCTATATCGACAGTGAAGAAAAAGCGCGCGAGGCGGTCGGCATCATTAATCGCGCCGCGGAGCGCGACGGCGCAAAACCGATAATATTTGAAACGCTGATCAGCGAATCGCTGCGCGAAATTATCACCAGCGCCAACGGTTTCAGTGTCGACGTTATCAACACGTTTCTCAAGCCATTAGAGCAGGAGCTCGGTGCACACAGCACTTCGGATGTTGGCAGGCCGCGTATTGCGAGCAAGGACGCGAACTACATCCGGCGCATAGAAGCAATCAACTTCGCGCTCGACAACGACGATGGTGCACGCACCAAGCGCTACCCCGATGCCGATATTATTCTCACCGGCGTGTCACGCTCGGGCAAAACGCCTACAAGCCTCTACCTGGCGCTGCAATTTGGCATCTTTCCAGCCAATTACCCGATTACCGAAGAAGACCTCGACTGCTTCGCGCTGCCAAAACCGCTGCGACCCTACCAGAAAAAACTGTTTGGCCTTACGATTGCGCCCGATCGTCTTGCAAATATTCGCAAGGAGCGTCGTGCAGATAGCCGCTATGCATCTGAAGACCAGTGCGAGCGCGAAGTATCCGAAGTCGAAAGGCTCTTCGAGCAATACCAAATACCTTTCATTGACACTACAGATGTGTCCATTGAAGAAATTTCCACGCGCATCCTTGCAACCACGGGTATTGAACGACATTTCCGCTAGCCTGTTGTCCAGCCATGCATTGGCGCCTAGCCCAATATTTGTGGCTCGATTTCCAGCGCGACCCCGAATTCAAGCTCTACAGCGCTACTTACTCGCCTCGCAAATGCCAGCACATCATCCGCGCTGGTCACACCGGGCCGGTGGTTCACCAGCACCAGCGCCTGCTGCGCATGCATGCCAAGCAACGTCTCCCGTACTTGCGCTCGCTCACATGCTGGCGACTTGTCGCCGGTGTTATTCCCTTTGAAACCGCAGTATTCGATCATCCAGCCGGCTGCCAGTTTTTTCTGCGCGGGTTTTCCTTCCACTTGATAAATGGGTAGTGCCGGAAACCTTGCAGCCAATGCGCCAGCCTCACCCGCATTGACCAGCGGATTTTTGAAAAAACTGCCGGCGTTAGGTATTGTAACCGGATCGGGTAATTTGCTGCGGCGTATCTCGACAACGGCGTCGAACACCTCGCGCGCAGTTGGCTTCGCATCATCTGCAGTGGTGGTGTTTTTATGACGGGCCTGGTTTGCTTTGACGGCATTGATATACACGGCAAGTGCCGGGTAATCGAGCACCGGCAGGTAGCGTTTCCTCAACCGGAAAACCACCGCGACAATAACGCAAAGGTGCTTTAGTTCGCGTTTGAAAATACTGTCTCGATAGCCAAACGCACACTGCGCAGCGCTCAGCAGGTACGTGCCACTGGCATCACGTTGCCAGCCTTTTGCATCGGCATAATCTGCCAGTGCCTTTTCATCGAGCGGCAGCAGCTTCACCTTGTCGATACACGACGCGATTTCAACACCGTAAGCACCAATATTCTGGATCGGCGCGCCGCCCACCACGCCGGGAATCAGTGCGAGATTTTCCAGCCCGTGCCAGCCCTGGTCAACGCAGAGCGAAACCAGTTCCTGCCAGTCCTCCCCGGCCGCGACTTCCAGCAATACGGTGTCATTATTCTCCGCCAGCACTCGCCTGCCCTGCAGCGCAACCTGTACGACCAGTGCATCGACCAGCGCTCGCGGTATGACATTACTGCCCTGCCCCAACGGCAGGATGGGCAGCCTGTGCTGCTGCGCGAAGCGTCGAAGCCCGCCCAGTTCGGCAGGATCCGAAAGTTTTGCAAACCAGCTCGCCCGACTGCGTAACTGCAGGGTATGCAGCGACTGCAAATCGCAATCGCGCTGGCACGACGCACTCAAAAGGGATCTTCCGTCGCCTGCGCAGCCGCAGTCATCTTGAGCAGCAACTGTTCCGTTGCCTGCTCGACCAGGCCCAATACCTCGGAAAAGCCGTTTTCCCCACCGTAGTATGGGTCCGGTACTTCGTGGGGCGCAGGGAGTCCCGCGTAGCGCAGGAACAGGTCAATGGTTCCGCTGTAGTTATCCGGCTGCATCGCGCGGATATCGCGAAGATTGGCTTCATCCATGGCGAGGATAAGATCATAAAGATAGAAATCGCCAGGCGCTATTTGCCGCGCGCGCAGCGGCGCGAGGTCGTAACCACGTCTCGCCGCAGCCTCAACCGCACGTTCGTCCGGTGCGCGGCCGACATGCCAGTCGCCGGTGCCACAGGAATCAATGTCAATGTGCGCGGCCAGCCCCTGGCGTTTAACCCACTCGGCAAACACGGCATGCGCGGTCGGCGAGCGACATATATTGCCAAGGCAGACAAACAGCACGCGGGTTTTCCCAGTCATTGGCTTGCCTCCGTTATATCGTTCCAGGCAGCTGGCAGTTAATTACCCTGCAGCGTTGAACATTGCGCGAACCCGTGCGAGATCTTCCGGCGAGTCGACGCCTGCAGGCACCACAGCGCTCGCTTCTGCGCAGTGAATCCGCAGGCCATTGCTCATGGCGCGCAATTGTTCAAGCTTTTCTGTTTGCTCGAGCGATGCGACTGGCCAGCGCACAAAATCGCGTAGCGCCCTGACCCTGTAGGCGTACAGGCCGAGGTGCCGGTAATAGCGCGCTGTGCTACCGGTCGCCATTGCACTTGCGTCAAACTGCCGTTCCAGCGCGGCGCGTTGATTCGTTTCGCTGCGCAAATAGGGGATGGCAGCGCGCGAAAAATACAGCGCAAAATCGCAGCTATCGCGCACCACTTTTACCACATTGGGATCGAGCAATTCGTCGACACTGTCGATCGCCGTGCACAGCGTTGCAATTGAAGCCGCAGGGTGGCGCTGTAAATTGCTTGCCACCTGCTGCAAAAGCAATATGGGCATTTCAGGTTCGTCGCCCTGCAGGTTGACGATTATATGCTGGTCGGAATAGCCACGTTGCTCGGCCACTTCGCAGAGCCGATCAGTGCCGGATGGATGCGCTGCGCTGGTCAGCAGTGCCTTGCCGCCAAAACCTTCAACGGCGTCGGCAATGCGCTGGTCGTCGGTGGCAACCAGCACCTCTATCGCAGCGGCTTGCAGGGCAAGCTCGTAAACCCGCTGTATCATCGGCTTGCCGGCGATATCAGCGAGCGGCTTGCCGGGCAAACGCGCCGACGCGTAACGCGCCGGAATCACGATGCTGAATGCCGCTAACGGTTCCCGGGGCGGGTGTGCGCTGCACGTTTGCACGCCTGGGGCCTGGTTTTTTTCTCCCTTGCTCAAACGGATGCTCCGGTCGCATGATTTGCTTGCACAGGACCTTTTCGCGCCGTGCGCCACTGCTGCAATTTTTCCAGCCCGTCAAACACTGGCTGTAATGCAGCGTCGTCTATTGTCACTCCGGCCTCAGCGACCAGGCAGGGTAATGGCAGCGCCGCAGCGAAAGGCTCGCATTTTACCGCGTCCTTGCCGGTCAGGATAAATACTGCCTTGTTGGCCGGGATGCCAGTCAGTGTCAATTCGCGCTGCAAGGCCAGGAAATCGTCGAGCGCAAAAGCATGGTGGTCGGCAAAAGCCCTGCAATGCAGGGTCGCCGACGGCGCAGCGGACGCCAACAGCATGGCCACACTGTCGAAGAAACGCTGTGGGTTACCAAGCGCCGCTACTGCGATAACGCGCTCAGCAGAGGCCAGGCGGCATGCTGCACCGTTCTCTTCCTTCCCTTCGTTCCCTTCATTCCCTGCATTCCCTGCAGCTATTGGGAGCCCCTTATCTTCTGAGGCCGATGGCGCGAGTGTGCGCAACGATGCAATTGCAACGGTCATTCTCGCGGCATCGAGCCCCGCAAGCTGCTGCGTTGGTTCGCCGTTGACCACCAGGCAATCGCACTGCGACAGGCGCGTTAGCGGTTCACGCAAAGGCCCGGCTGGCAACATCCTGCGATTGCCAAAGCCGCGTGCGCCGTCGACCAGCGCGAACTCAATATCGCGCGGCATAGCGTAATGTTGCAAGCCATCGTCGCTGAGAATCACATCGCAGCGCAGCGCCGCCCTCGCGCGTTCGGCGAGCACCGCGTCGAGCCCGCGCCTGCGATTGCGGCAGATCATCACCGCTGGTGATGCGCTGCCGGTCATTCTGGCGATGGCGCGGGCGATTTCCAGCGGTTCATCGCCAACCAGCACCGCTGCATCGTCAATCGAAACCCAGCGTGGCAGGCGCGACTGGGCCGCGTGCAAACCGCCGTAGCCGCGACTCAAAACGACGCAACGAACATCGCGTCGCTGCAGTTCATTGACAAGTTTGAGCAGGAAAGGGGTTTTACCGGTACCGCCGACAGTGATGTTGCCCACCACGACTAGCAGCGCATCAGGCCGCTTCGCAGTGGCAAACCCCGGTACACATCTCGTCTTCGCGCGATGTGTCGCAATGGCCGTGTAGAGCCAGGACAGGGGTAAGAGCACCAGCGAAAGCAGCGCGGCGAAGCTGGATTTGCGGTCCGCCGGATACCAGGCGCTGAGCAATAAATTTTCGCCGCGCGCACGCCAATTATTTTTCTGGCGGTATTGGCCTGCGGAATCGGGCAGTTCGGTCGGCATATTGCCGGCACGCCTATTCGGCGTCGTCTTCCTGGGTGGTGATATTGATTTGCGAGAAGCCCAGCTTGCCGCCAATGTCGATGATACGCACGATTGACTGATACGGCGCGCCGGCATCCGCCGTGATCGTCAAGGGCTGCTTGTAATCTTCACCGGAAAGATTTTTTAGCGCGCTCCTGAGTGTGGCAACGCTGTTATCGACCAGTGATTTATCGGCAACGCGATAAAAACCGTTCGGGTCGACAATCACTTCAAGAGATCCGCTGCGCCCGTCAGACGCACCCGAATTGATCGCCTTTGGCAAGTTCAGGGTCAGGTGTGATTCCTTGACAAAACTGGTCGAGACCATAAAAAAAATCAACAGCAGAAAAACCACATCAATCAATGGCGTGAGATTGATATCGATTTCCTGGCGACGCTGTCTTTTGAACTGCAAGGCAATATCCCGACTGGATTAATACTGCAGGGCAACTGCTGCAGCCACACTTGCACCACCCACCTGCACATCGCGCTGACTGTATAGCGCATCGACCAGCTTGATGGCTTCCTGCTCCAGCGTCACCACGACGGAATCAATTTTGCGCTGGAAGTAGCGGTGCATCATCAATGCAGGAATCGCCACCGTGATGCCCGAAGCGGTTGTAATCAGGGCTTGCGAAATGCCGCCGGCGAGAATGGCCACATTGCCGGTGCCGTGCATCATCAATTCGGAAAACACCGTGATCATGCCGAGCACAGTGCCGAGCAGGCCAAGCAGCGGCGACACAGCAGCTATGGTGCCGAGGGTATTCAGGTAGCGTTCCATGTCGTGAATCACGTAACTGGCCGCTTCGCCAATGCTCTCTTTCATGATTTCGCGACCCGCATTGGCATTATTGAGGCCGGCCGCGAGAATCAGGCCGAGCGCCGAGTCGCCGCGCAGCTGGTTCAGTGCTTCGTTGTCGAGCTTACCGGCTTTCAGCTTGGTCCACACG
>JBATGO010000270.1:0-5549 GCA_049665845.1 Pseudomonadales bacterium
GTGGTGGTGCGATATGCCGGTGCCATGGGCCTTGTCGACGCCCCTGACCAGAACAGGAAAGTACACTCCGTGCCTATTCCGCGCGCAGGCGGGGTGGCCATTACGCTGGCATTTTTTCTTCCGGCGCTGTTGTGGGCCAGCGACGCGGCTTCACTGGCAGGGTTTCTTGCCGGTGCCGCCATCATTGCCGTCTTCGGTTTTCTCGATGACAGGCATAACCTGGATTACAAGTGGAAATTCGCTGGCCAGATTCTGGGGATTTCCATATTCCTGATCGGGAATATCGAGATCACAAAAACGCCTTTTCTGGGTCTGGGTGACCTCACCCCCTGGCTCTCCTACCCGCTGCTCGCACTGTTTCTGCTGGGCGTTACCAATGCGGTAAACCTGAGTGACGGGCTGGATGGACTGGCTGCAGGTTCGAGCCTGCTAAGCCTTGCATTTATTGCGTTTCTCTCGTTCGGAGCGGGAGAGTATTCGCTGGCTGTTATAGCGGTTTCAGCGATGGGCGCCCTCACGGGGTTTCTCAGGTTCAATACGCACCCGGCAACTGTATTCATGGGAGATACCGGCAGCCAGTTCCTTGGTTATGTCACTGGCTGCCTCGCTGTTCTGGTAACGCAGTCGCCGATTCTTCCGGTAAGCCCCGTTTTGGCAATATTGATCGTCGGGCTGCCGATACTGGATACCTTGATGGTTATGCTGCTTCGGATCAGGGATCGAAGCTCGCCGTTCAAGCCGGACCAGCGCCACCTGCATCACCAGTTTCTCGCAATTGGCCTGCAGCATTACCAGGCAGTAGCCGCGCTTTACGTACTCAATTTTTTGCTGCTCGCAATGGCTTACCTGCTCCGGCATCAGGGTGACTGGATCGTACTTTTTGCATACCTGTTTTTCTGTACCACGGTGGTCGGGATTATCTCTTTCTTCAAACACTCAGCGTTCAGCAAGCAGAGGCGCGCGCGTCTTGCCGCACTGAATGAAAGAAGAAATCCGCTGTTCAGAAAGTTGCATTGGGTGCACAAAAATGGTGCCAGGATTGTGCAGTGGTTGCTGGGTGGTATCTGGCTGTCATTCATGTTTGTCGGTGACCACCAGCCGGGTATTACCGATGTCGTCGCGCTGGCAGCCCTGCTGGTGTTTGTGGCGCAGTGGTCGCTGTTGGATTTTCAAAACAAATGGCTGACGAGGATACTGTTTTATATAGCCAGTGTACTTGCCGTATACGTACTGGTATTCCAGGGAAACCTGCCCGTGCCTGAATGGTATTCGGTAAGCATTCTGGATATACCGGTTGCGCTGCTGGTTTTATTACTTGCACTGGTTATTCGTACGACCAGGCGTCAGGAGTTCCGCATGGACAACCAGGACATGCTGGTTTTGTTGATGTTACTTGCTACGCCCCTGCTGACGTTGGGTCCTTCGGATAACGATACATTGATCGGTGCGGTGGTGCGGCTTGCGGTATTGTTATATGCATCTGAATACCTGATAACACGTATCGAAAGGCCGGTATTTGCCAGCTGGATGGCTGCAATGACCATGGCAAGTTTTTTGGCTGTAAGTTTTATATAAATGTTTAATTATCATGCAGGTAAAGTGTCATGAATAAAGTGTGGATATTGATTGTCTGTTTTGTTGCGATTCTCGCAGGCTGCGGCCAGGGAGAGGATCGCCAAACAAAGTACCTCGAACGCGCGCAAAAATATTTTGCCGAAGAAAATTTTGAAAAAGCGCGCATCGATGCCAGTAATGTGTTGCAGATAAATCCAAAAAATTCTGCAGCCAGATTGGTGATGGGCGATATATATGTCAAAGACGGCGATATCCGCAAAGCCTACGGTATGTACCAGAGTATTCTCGATGAGGACGAAGACTATATCGAGGCGCACGCAGGCATAGCCAAGCTCTATGCGTCGGTAAAGGCTTACAAGGAGGCGCTTGATCACGCAGACAAGGTACTGGCAGTGCAGCCGGAAAACGCAGAGATAATGGGCTACAAGGCAGTAGCGCTGGTAGGTCTTGAGCGGCAGGATGAGGCACGCGAGCTTGCCGAGGCGACGCTTCAACTGGACGCCGGCAATTCGCCGGCGCTGGGCGTAATGACGCAGACGCTGGTACAGCAGGGAAACTCAGACGCTGCACTGGATTTGCTGAACAAGGGGCAGGAAGTTAATCCCGGCGATGACCGCATTATCATGATGAAAATCGCGGTGCTTGAAAATATGGATGACCAAAAAGGCGTGGAAGCCGAGCTCAGCAAGCTTGTCAGAAAACATCCCGAATCGAGTTCACACTCGGTTACGCTCGCGCGCTACTACATAAGAGAAGGACGTTTCGACGATGCAGAAAAAGAGGTTCGTTCCTTTGCGAAAAACAACCCTGATTCAATCGAGGCAAAGCGCAGGGTGATTTCCTATCTGCAACAGCACAAGTCGCGAGAGGATGCGATAAAACAGGCTGAAGCCTATATCGAAAGCAACCCCGGCCAGAGTGAGTTCTATACATCGCTTGCACAGCTTTATTTGTTTGTCGGCGAAAAAGACAAGGGTATAGAAATTCTTGAAAAAGCCATCGACCGGGATCCGCGCAGCGTTGGTGCAATCGAAGCGCGAAATTTGCTTGGCGCAATTTACTACCGCGATCGCGACATGGAGAAGGCAAGGAAGCTGTTTGATGAGGTGCTTGAAATTGAGCCGCAAAACGAAATTTCGCTGTTAACGCGCGCTGGTATGCGCCTGGCAGAAGGCGAAATCAACGAAGGTATTGCCGACCTGAGAATCGTGCTTAAAAACAATCCGCAGAACACGGCGGCGCTCTATGCCCTTGCGCAGGCGCAGGAAATCAACGGCAACGAAGGCCTTGCACTTGATAACCTGAAAAAGCTGTTTGCGCTGCAAGAGCCTGAAGTGGAATCGCTTACCACGGCGGCGCGTATAGCGATCAAAACGGAGCAGTATTCGGATGCAGAGAAATTCATCCGCCTGGCACTCGAGAAAGATGCTGAAAATGCGCGGCTGGTCACCAACCTGATCAGGTTGCTCGCGATGAAAGAGGACTGGGAATCCGCCGAGAAATTTACCCAGCAACTGATCGGTTCAGAGCAATCCCGTGCGCTGGGTTATTTCATACAGTCTGGCCTCGATCTTCGTGTGGAAAATACAGACAAGGCGATTGAAAATTTGAAGCAATCGCTGAAATACAAGCCGGAGGCGGTAGAGTCGCTAGCCTCGCTTTCGCGCCTGTTGCGCCAGGAAAAGGGCGACAAGGAAGCCATAAGCTATGTGCAGCAGCATTGCAAAAATAATCCGGAACAGCCGCACTGCCCCTATATCCTGGGCACCTTGTACGCTCAGTCCGGTGATTTCAAATCTGCCGAGCGCGAACTGAAAAAATCACTGGATATCAAAGAAGACCTGCTGCCTTCCTACCGCCAGCTGGCCAAGCTTTACTACACAACCGATCGCAAGCCGGAAGTTGAAACACTGCTTAAGTCGGCCATACAAGTGACCGAGTCCACTGCGCTGCGTTACGAGCTCGCCGGTTACTACTACGCGGAAAAGCAGTTTGAAAATGCCCGCGATGCATACAAGCAGCTGATCGATCTGGATGAGAATGCGCTGGCCGCGAAGAATAACCTCGCGATGATCTATGCGGAAAACCTGCCGTCTGCCGAAAACCTCACGCGCGCTCGCGCGCTGGTGGCGGATCTCCAGGACAGCGAAAATCCTGCCTACCTCGATACAGTGGGCTGGGTGATGTACCTGGCTGGCGACTATGAGCAGGCAGTCAGCTATTCGCTTGCAGCGGTCGACAAAATCGGTACTTCGCCGTTGCTGCAGTACCACCTTGGTATGGCTTATTTTAAGTCGGGCGACAAGGACAGTGCACGCAAGCATCTTGAACTCGCAACAAAAGACGTTACTGTGCCCTATACCGGCTTTGAAGAAGCGAAAGTTACACTTGCCAGCCTGAGCGGTTGAGATGTATCGGCCAGCTCGAACAATTGCGGGATGTTCCCGTGTTGATGTTTTTTCGGCAGGTTGTGCGTAGTGAAAAAAACAGTATTGACTGTTTTCGGCACGCGTCCCGAAGCGATAAAAATGGCGCCGGTAGTACGTGCGCTGGCGGATGATGCACGCATTGATGCCAAAGTATGTGTTACCGCGCAGCACCGGCAAATGCTTGACCAGGTGCTGGAATTGTTTGCGATACTGCCCGACTACGACCTCGACATCATGCGCGCCAACCAGGATCTTTTTGACCTGACGGCGCGCATTCTCACCGGCATGCGCGATGTGCTCGATAAAGCAAAGCCCGATCTTGTGCTGGTGCACGGCGATACCACGACCTGTTTTGCGGTGGGGCTCGCTGCGTTCTATCGCCAGATTCCTGTCGGCCATGTCGAGGCGGGTTTGAGAACGGGCGATATGCGCGCGCCGTTTCCGGAGGAAGCGAATCGTTCGCTGGTTGCGAGGCTGTGCAGCCTGCATTTCGCGCCCACCGAGCTGTCCAAAAATAATCTGTTGGGCGAAGGGATAACGGACAGCGATATAACCGTAACAGGCAACACGGTAATTGATGCGCTGCTGTGGGTGCGAGAAAAACTGGGTGACTACGGCGATGATGTCTGGCGTCGAGCGCTGGGCGACGCAGTATTTGCCCGGCTCTCGGCGGATACACGCGAGCTCGTTCTAATCACCGGCCATCGTCGCGAGAACTTCGGCCAGGGCTTTGTCGACCTGTGCAGCGCGATCAAATCGCTGGCACTCGCCCATCCCGGCTGGGAGTTCGTCTATCCGGTGCACCTGAATCCGAACGTGCAAAAACCGGTCTTTGAAATTCTTTCAGGGCTTGATAACGTTGCCTTGATAGAGCCGCAGGACTATCTGCCTTTTACCTGGCTGATGAACCGCGCCTCGCTGATTCTCACTGACTCCGGCGGTATCCAGGAAGAGGCACCCTCGCTGGGCAAGCCGGTACTGGTGATGCGTGATGTGACCGAGCGACCGGAGGCCATCGAAGCGGGCACGGTGCGACTGGTCGGTACTGACGCCGCCAAAATTGTCGCCAATGTGGAAGAAGTGATGCTCGACAAAAAAATCTACCAGCAGATGTCACGGGCGCACAATCCCTACGGTGACGGGCTTGCTGCGGGCCGTATTCTCGAGGCGATTTGCCGAAGCTGAGTATGCGGGGCTGCAGGGGCGCTGATACCGTGCTTTGAATAACAGGCCGCGCGTGTTGCGCTTCAGGGCTTGTGTCCTCAAATTGAGCTGCAGTACCGTAATCTGCCGCGCATTCAGTTTGCGCGAACGGCTTTGCTTGCGAAAAGCCCGCACTGTGCGAAAATGCGCCTTTTAGCCCGCGAGCTTTTATCCTTGGAAATCAAACAGTACATGCGGGACATCGGCGTGCGCGCACGCGCAGCCAGCGCTGTGGTCGCTGCGGCGAGCAGCCGGCAGAAGAACGATGCGCTGCAGGCGATCGCCGCACAGCTCGACAAGTCGCGCCCCGCACTGCTGCAAGCCAATAGCCAGGACCTCGAC